>CAXMZV010000142.1:0-8713 GCA_964199985.1 Candidatus Ilumatobacter isfjordensis
GAGCACCGCTTTCCGTTCCTGGTCAAGGTTGACAACTGGAATCGGTTCAGCAAGAACACCGGGGGCACGCTCGTCGAGAAGTGTTGCCACTTCTTCGACCTGATGATCCAGGCCACCGGGAGTCGGCCCATCCGCGTGATGGCGTCCGGATCGCAGGACGTCAACCACCTCGATGAGGTCTACGACGGTGAGCACTCCGACATCCTCGACAATGCCTACGTCATCGTCGAGTTCGAGAACGGCAGCCGCGGCATGCTCGACCTCTGCATGTTTGCCGAGGCGAGCAAGAACGAGCGCGAGATCGTCGTCGTCGGCGACAAGGGCAAGCTGGAGGCCCTCGACACCGAATCGATCGTGCGAGTCGGCAAACGGACCGACGACATCTGGAGTGGCATCAACGTGGTCACCGAGGAGACTGTGGCCGACACGAGCATCAAGCATCAAGGTCTGCATCACGGGGCGAGCTATCTCGAACATGTCGACTTCGCGGACGCGATCCGGTCCGGTCGGCCAGCCGACGTCACGGTGCTCGACGGCCTCTGGTCGGCCGCGGTCGGCTTCGCTGCGCATCGCTCACTCGAGACCGGGATGCCCGTGCTGCTCGACGATCTGGCGCAGCTGACGGGCGTCCCCTTCGGACAATGACCCGCCTCACTGCGCTGACCGCCGGACAACAGTTGGTCTTCGGCGGCGACCAAGTCACTGAGGTCTCGGCCGAGCTTGCGGCAGCGTTCCAGGCTGGTGATCGACTCGTGGTCGTCCAGGACGATGGAGCGCTGCTGCACATTCCAGCGAATGAGCACGCCATCGTCGACTCTGCTGTGACCGCTGCGTGCGCAGGGTTTGCGGAGCTGGCCGCCGTCACTGATGACGCGATCTCTGTGTTCTTCGAACAGTTCGCCGTCCGGCTCGCGGACGACGAGGTGTTCGCACCCATTGCCGGGGCAAATGCCGCGGACATCGGTCGTGCCCGCGAACGCGGCAGGTCGACGACGCGGCTCGAACTGAGCGCCACGATGCGCGCCGACATGGTGAGTGGGCTGCGCGGCTGGCGCGACGCCTCGGTCTCCCGCGACGAGGTCCTTCGGACCGTCGCTCACCAGGGTTGGTCCGTTGAGGCTCGGCGGGCGCCCCTGGGAGTTGTCGGCTTTGTATTCGAAGGTCGGCCGAACGTGTTCGCTGACGCCTGCGGCGTCGTTCGCAGCGGCAATGCAGTGGTGTTCCGCATCGGTTCCGACGCACTTGGCACAGCGGTTGCAATCGTCGAGCACGCGCTTCGCCCGGCGCTGGCGGCGGCTGGCTTGCCCGATGGGGTTGTGCAACTCGTGGAGTCGGCGGCTCACAGCGCCGGACACGCGTTGTTCAGCGATCGTCGCCTCGCCTTGGCCGTGGCTCGCGGTTCTGGCGCTGCCGTCGCCCAGTTGGGTGCGGTTGCCTCACAATCAGGTGTCCCGGTCAGCCTGCACGGCACTGGCGGTGCGTGGGTCGTCGCAGGGGAGCAGGCGGACGCAGCCACCGTGCAAGCTGTCGTCCAACACTCACTCGACCGCAAGGTGTGTAACACGCTGAATGTGTGTGCGATCCCTGCGAGCCGAGCTGCGGACTTGGTTCCGGCGTTCCTTTCAGGACTCGATGCCGCAGGCGCAGCGCGGTCGACGACCCCCCGGCTGCACGTCGTGAACCGCTCGACGTCGTTCGTGCCGACAGAGTTGTTCGACCGAAGCGTCGACGTCGATCGTGCGTCCGGCACGGTCACCGAGCCGTATGCCACAGCGCTGCCCGAGTCTGATCTCGCCGTCGAGTGGGAATGGGAGAATTCGCCCGAGGTGACCCTTGTGGTGGTTGACGACGTGGACCAGGCTGTTGCGTTGTGCAACACGTATAGCCCGCATTTCACCGCATCGCTGATCAGCAGCGACCAGCGTGAGCACGATCAGTTCTACGCCGCAATCGATGCGCCCTTCGTGGGAAACG
Organism: Candidatus Ilumatobacter isfjordensis; assembly: GCA_964199985.1. GTDB lineage: Bacteria > Actinomycetota > Acidimicrobiia > Acidimicrobiales > Ilumatobacteraceae > Ilumatobacter_A > Ilumatobacter_A isfjordensis. The sequence goes on from CAXMZV010000142.1 coordinate 1,975, forward strand.
GCTTCACTCGCTGGGTCGACGGGCAGTACGCGCTCGACGCACCCGAGCTGGGTCTGTCGAATTGGCAGAGCGGACGAATGCTCGGCCGCGGCGCGATTCTGTCGGGCGACAGCGTGCACACCGTCCGGTATCGAGCGACGGTGACCAACCACCAGACACACCGCTGACCGCGGCCACTGCGTTGCCGCCCCCGACTACCATTTTCTTGTGTACCGACCGGCGCGACGCGCAGCCTTTCTGCTGAGCGTCGCTCTGTTCGTGGCGGCCTGTGCTGCGGAATCCGGCGACATCTCGTCGGAGCGCTCAGACACGATTCCTGCGCCAGTTCCGACGGCGACATCTGAGCCCGAAGCCTCCATCGACGAACCCACTCCGCCAGCCCCGACCACGACCAGCCCGGTCGTGGATCCGGTCGAGTTCGGGACGGGTCTCGACGATCGACTCTTCCCGGAACTCGGAGCGCCCGGTGTCGACGTCGTGTCGTATGACGTCGTCCTCGACGTCGACGTCGCCGCTGGTGCATTCGATGCCACGGTCGACATCACCACTGCGGTGGCGCTGGACCTCACGCAGCTCGCCCTCGATGCGACCGGCTTCGACGTCGACACCGTCTTGATCAACGGATCCGCAGCGACCTTTGAACAGTCATTCAAGGAACTGGTCATCGACCTCCCGGCCGATCGGAACGACATCGTCGTTGCGAGCGTCATCTACTCAGCAGCTCCGGATGGCGGCGCATCGCCGGCCGGCCTGCCCGTGGGGTGGTTCCCAACCGAGGGAGGCGCCTACGTGCTCAACGAGCCAGACGGAGCTCGGGCGTGGCTGCCGAGCAATGATCATCCGTCCGACAAGGCCGTGTGGCGCTTCGAAGTGACGGCGCCCGACGCTGCCGTGGTGTCGGCGAACGGAACGCTCCTCCAGCGCGGCGGTGGCGATGAGGCGTGGATCTGGGAGAGCGACGACCCGATGTCGACGTATCTCGTGCACCTCGTCATCGGCGACTACGAACTCATCGAGGACGACCCGATCGAACTCGAGTCGGGAGCAGACATCCCGATCACGCACCTCGTGCCATCGGGGACAGCCGACGAGCACCAAGTTTTCTTCGACCAGACCGCACCGCAACTCGCGTTCTTCGAAGAGCGATTCGGGCCGTATCCACTGAACGAGTACGGACTGGCGTTCGTCGACAGCCCCTCAGGCCTGGCGATGGAGACCCAGGGCCGCTCATTGTTTGCCGCTGCTGACTTCCGTCGCGGCGAGCTGGGCGCCATTCAGCACCTCCTGCTTGCGCACGAGCTGGCCCACCAGTGGTTCGGCAACACCGTCAGCCCGGCAACGTGGTCTGACCTGTGGCTCAACGAGGGCTTTTCGACGTACGCACAGTGGCTTTGGCTCGACGAGGTTGATCAAGCACTGCTCGAGGCCCAGGCCGAAGGGGCACTCCGAGCCCGTCAGAACGGTCGACAATCGACGGGTGAGCCAAGCGTCTCAAACCTGTTCGGATTCGAGACCTATGAGGGCGGCGCGGCGATTGTGCACGCCTTGCGGCTCGAACTCGGCGACGATGCCTTCTTCGCACTGCTCCAAGGTTGGCTCGCAGAGAACGCCGGAACGTCGCAAACGACTGCAGCATTCATCGAGCGAGCTGAAGAGGAAGCCGGCCGCGACCTCACCGACTTCTTCGATGCGTGGCTCTTCGCCCCTGACCTCCCCGACGAATTCCCGAGCTGACCGTCGAGACACGTAGCGGGTGCTGGCCCGCAGCGTTGTGACACAATCGCCCGAATGACAGCTGTACGGCGGAGAATGACTGCAACGTTCGGACCGATCATCACACAGCAGGCCGTTGGGTCACTCAAGTGGGTCGGCGGTCGCTTCGATCCATTCGGTGAAGCTTCCGCTGCGCTCGAGACCGTCTCAGTGCTCGACTCCTTCACGCCGAGCCTCATGCCGCGCACCTCTCAGCATCAGGGGCTGGCGTCAGGCCTCCACCTGCTCGGGGCGCGCTTTGCCGGCGGCCGACTGGACGCGTTGCAGACGCTGGTGATCGGCGCAGGCGCGTCGACGTTGACGTCCCTCGTTGCTCGCACCGCCACGGCGGCCGTCGGGCACGGACTCTCGATGCTGCCCGAATTGGAACACGAGACCCTGTGGCGATCGGGCGCCCGATCCGCTGGTGCGGTCGTCCGGGCCCGCGGCGATCAGCGGTGCGCTCTATGACGTTACCCATGCCGTGCGGGCCCTCCTCGCCGTCGGCAGCGTCGTCGGCTTTGCCGGCACGATGTTCGGCAAGGCGTATTCGCTGACTGATCGTGGCCTCCGCACGTACTTCGGTCGCGAGTGGGGGAAGCAAGGTCTGGCAAGTGCTGCCAACTTCGGGCTGTGGGCGTTCGGTTCCGTGACCGCGTACAACGCGGTGATCGCCTCGATCGGTCGGGCCAACGAGAAGGTCGAACCGGCCTATTCCACACCGCCTGAATCGCCATTGGTCTCCGGTTCCGCGACGAGCTTGTCGCACTTCAGCGAACTTGGCCAGCAAGGTCGGCGTTACGTCACCGACGTGGTGACGCCGGCGATGATCGACGATGCCCTCGGTGAACCGGGGATCCATCCGATCCGCACCTACGTCGGCTTCAACTCGATCCCGCTCTATGGCACCGGCCGGGCCGAACTTGCCCTCGAGGAACTCGAACGATCTGGCGCGTTCGATCGCGCGTACCTGCTGCTCGTGTCGCCGACCGGGACCGGATGGGTTGACCAGACCGTCGTCGAGGCGGCCGAATTCATCGCCCGGGGCGACATCGCCACCTGTGCGGTGCAGTACGGCCGCTTTCCGTCGTTCCTCGCTGTGCAGAAGGTCGGCCTCGGTCGGATCCAATTCCGGCTGCTCCTGTGGGGCGTGCGCCAGCGCCTGCTCGAACGGCCGCCCGAGCGGCGACCGAAGGTCCTCGTGTTCGGCGAGAGCCTGGGTGCATGGACCGCGAGTGACGTGGTGATGGCCCAGGGGATCGCAGGCTTCGACCACTACGGGATCGATCGAGCGCTCTGGCTGGGCCTCCCAGCGCTGGCCAAATGGTCGCGCAACGGGATGGCGGAGGGGTCGAACGACCTCGTTCCCGACGGCACGGTTGGCGTCTTCGACCGTCACGAAGAGCTTGCGGAGTTGGACGACGAAGCGCGCGATCAGTTACGCGCAGTCATCCTGTCGCACAAGAACGACCCGATTGCATCGCTGCGCCCGGAGCTGATGATCCGTGAACCTGCCTGGATGCGAGGGAGCAGCGGGCGCCATGTTCCCGATGACATGGACTGGCTCCCGGTCAATACCTTCTGGCAGGTGATGATCGACGCAGCGAACGCAATGGTCACGGTTCCGGGCCAGTTCGGTTCCTTCGGGCACGACTATCGCGGCGACACCACCCGCTTCGTGCGCGACGCCTTCCACCTGCCAGCGACCACCGAGGAACAGACCGCCCGTGTCGAGGAGGCCCTCAAGGCCCTCGACGTCGAGCGCAAACAACGTCTGAAGATGACCACTTCCGACGTCGAGGCACAATCATCGGCGCGGTTCGCCGAGTCCGGATTCTCGGGTGGTATCCCGCTCGACACCGGACGTACCAAAGGGGCTCGCTGGTTCGGCTGACCTGCGAGTTGGATATGTCATTCTTGAGACGGTTTCGCCGCCACGTCGACCTCGTCGTCGTGGTGTGCGTGCTGGTTGCGTCGAACCTCGCGACCGCAGTCCTGTTGGATTCATGGCCGGAGGCGGTCGCGCAGGTCTTGGCGGCGATGGCGTTGGTCGTCTTCGCTTGCTGGCGTGGATACTCCGCTGATTCGCTCGGCCTCTCGGCCGGAGCCGTCCCCGCCGGGCTCCGGCTCGGTGCGCTCGTGTCCGCTGTCATTGTCGCCGGTGTCGTCGCGATCGCCGTGGTGCCGTTCGGTCGGTCGTTTCTCGAAGACGATCGATTTTCAGATCTGTCCGGTTGGAGCGCGATGTACCAACTTGTGATTCGTATTCCGTTGGTGACGGCGTTGTCGGAGGAACTGATGTTCCGATCGGTGCTGATGGCGGTGCTGCTCGCCATCGTTTCACCGCGGTGGGCGGTCGTGTGGTCGTCCGTGGCGTTCGGGCTGTGGCACGTCCTCGGCACGCTCGACGACCTCGGTGGCAACGACGCGACCGATTCGCTCAGCGCGGTTGAACGCGTCGGAAGTGTGGCCGGGGTGGTGGTCGCCACGGCGGCCGCGGGTGTCATCTTCGCCTGGACGCGACTCAGGTCGGGGAGCCTCGTTGCGCCGTGGATGATCCACGTCGCGTCCAATGGGGCGACGTTCGCGGCCGGCCTCGTGGTCGCAACCTGACAGCGGGATCCCGAGATGATTGAGCGTCTACTCGCCGTATTCGTGTTCGGGCGCGGGGTAGACGCCGGACTCGACTTCTTCGCGGTAGGTGCGGGTTGCTTCGAGCAGCGTCTCACGTATGTTGGCGTATTGCTTGACGAATCGGGGGAGACGGCCTGACCCGAAACCGGCCCAGTCGGTCCACACCATGAGCTGGCCGTCGCACAGCGGACCGGCACCGACCGAGATCGTTGGGATCGAGAGTTCGGCAGTCACCTGACCGGCGATCGCCGACGGCACCATCTCGAGTACCACAGCAAACGCCCCAGCATCTTCGACCGCGTGAGCATCGGCGAGCAGTTGCTCGGCACCTTCACCACGGCCCTGGATCATGTGGCCACCGAGTCCATGTTCGCTCTGCGGTGTGAACCCGATGTGGGCCATCACCGGGATGCCGGCATCGACGATCTTCTCGATCTGTGGTGCACTCCGGACGCCGCCTTCGAGCTTCACTGCCTGGCAGCCGGTCTCTTTCATAAATCGAATAGCCGTATCGAGCGCTTGTCGGCGGCCGTTCTCGTACGAGCCGAATGGCATGTCGCCGATGACCAGTGCCCGGCTTGCGCCGCGGACGACGGCGGCGGTCAGCGGGATCAGTTCGTCCATGGTCACGGGGATGGTCGTGTCGTAGCCGAACACGGTGTTCCCGGCCGAGTCGCCGACGAGCAGGAAATCGACTCCGGCCTCGTCGAAAATCGACGCCGACATGAAGTCATAGCTCGTGAGCCCGGTGATTTTGATCCCGTTCTCCTTCGCACTCTTGAAGTGGCGTGTCCGCACACGCTTCAGCGACGGGTCACTCGTGCCGCCGCCGTAGGGTCGTTGCTCGTCAGTCACAGTGCGCACCGTAGACGCTTCGGCGCCGCATACCCTGGCCTGCAGTTTCCATGACAGAGTTTCCTCCTCCCACCGGGTTGCCCGTGACCAGCAGCTCGGCCGCTACGTCGCCGATATTCGCCCCGCAGCGCGAACCGCATCCCACCCTGCCGATTCAAGTGGCCGGCGGTGCGATCGTCGTGCTGATGGTTTCGCTGCTCGCTTCGAAGTACTTGCTCGATGCACTGATCACCTTCGAATGGCCAGTGGTCGTCTATGTCACCCTGCTGGCGGTCATTGGCTACGGCCCATCGCTGGTGTGGGTCCGCTACGCGACGAATCGATGGGGGAGCGGCCGGTTCTTCCACGACGTCGGCCTGGAGCCCGAATTCAGTGACCTCGGATGGGGGCCTGTGGTGTGGCTGGCTGCGATCGGCACGCAGATCGTGATGGGCGCGATTGTGCTCGGTCTTGGAGTCCCACTCGAGAACAACACCGACGGCATCAGCGAACTCACCGGCGACCGCACCTATGTCATCTCGATCATCATCACTGCGGTGATTGCCGCGCCCTTCGTCGAGGAGATCGTCTTTCGTGGCCTGGTGCTGCGCGGGCTGCGCAGCCGCTTGGCGGTCATCCCGGCCATTGCATTGCAGGCTGTGTTGTTCGGTGTGGCCCACGTCGACCCGGTGCGTGGGACCGGCAATATCGGCCTGGTCCTGGTGCTGTCAGGCGTCGGCGCCGCCTTCGGTGGTGGTGCGTACCTGCTCAGGCGGATCGGTCCGACGATCGTTGCGCACGCGATCTTCAACGGCGTCGTCCTCGTCCTCGTCCTGACCAATGCCCAGGAGTGGCTGCAGAACAACAGCTGAGCTCAGGGCGCCGCGTGCTCGAAGAGATCGCGGTTGTCGATCAAACGGACGTCGCCGAACCACACTGCAGTGGCGATGCGCACCGTGCCAGCAAGATGCCGAACGTCGGCAAGCTCGTCGAGTTCGACCAATGTGACCGCATCGAAGACGGTCACGTACTCGAGTTCGGCGGCGGGCTCGGCATCGATCACCGAAGTTGCAGCGCTGACCAGGTCAACGACCTCACCAGTGGCTGCGGCCTCGATCGCGGCGTCGAGCGACCGGGGCACCGCAACGGCCGCAGTGCGTTGCGCAGCGGTCAGTCGCACGTTGCGGCTTGATTGTGCGAGCCCGTCGGGGTCGCGCACGATCGGATGCCCGACGATGTCGATGCCAAGATCCAGGTCTGCCGCCATCTGGGTGATGATCCGGAGCTGCTGGTAATCCTTCTGGCCGAACACGGCCACGTGCGGCCGGACCGCGCCGAACAACTTCGCGACCACCGTCACGACTCCCTCGAAGTGGCCGGGGCGATTCGGGCCCTCCATCACATCGCCGAGTGGCCCCGGCACCACACGTGTCTGAAACCCGGCCGGATACATCGCAGCGGCGGTTGGCGAGAACACTGCAGCCACGCCCGCTTGCTCGCATGCAGCCAAGTCGTCGTC
>CAXMZV010000143.1:0-8713 GCA_964199985.1 Candidatus Ilumatobacter isfjordensis
TACGCCGCCGAGGCGGTCGAGCCGGCCGCCGCCAAACAGGCGAAAAAGTTCGCCAAGGACACAGCGAAAATTCAGGACGCATTGGGTGAGTTGAACGACGCTGCCGTGACCGGAGAATGGTTGACGACGGTTGCCGAGCGGGTAGACGGACCCGCCGCGTTCGCAGCCGGCCAGATGTCGCAGCAAATCATCGTCGGAGCGACCACCCGCGACACGCTCTGGCGATCTGCGCACACATTGATGAAGGAGCGAACCGCGTGGTTCTCTTGACACGGCGCTCGTCATCGAACCGACGAAATGCTGACCGGGCGCAACGCGCCCACATGACCTGATATCGCGCCGACTGTAACGAGGGGCCGCCATGAGCGATGCGCCAACTCGACGCGGATGGTCCATTCGCTCGCTGAACCCCTGGGACGGTCCGAATCCGAAATATTGCACGGGCCTCGTCGAAACCCAGCAACCGGGCGAGCTCGTCGAAGGTCAGTGGCATCGGGCCGTACTCGTCCTCGTTCGCGCCGGTGCGATGATGGGTCACGGTGATCGTCATGTCGCCTACAGAGATCCTCGAACCGTCCACTCGGTTCCCGGCATCTTGTCCTGGACGCGCAACAGCCCACGATCCGAGGATCGCGGGCTGTTGCGAGATTCGTCGAGCACCCGATGGGGTGCGTCAGATCAGGGTTCGATGTAGATGCACTCGCCCGGGCACTCTTCAGCGCTCTCGACCACAGCGTCGAGCTGGCTGTCGGGGAACTCGGCGAGGCCTTCGGCGCCCTCCGGGTTGCCCTTCGCCTTGGCGAAGATCTTGTCGCCTTCCACGACGTAGGCAAGGCCATCGTCGAGCAGCGTGAAGACGTCGGGTGCGATTTCTTCGCAGAGTCCGTCGCCGGTGCAGAGATCCTGATCGATCCAGACCTTCATGTCAGTGGGGCTCCCTTGTATCGGAGGTGAGGGGCACGCTGATGTGCTCCCCGAGTGTTGAGTGGAAGTTTACACGGTGAACGTCGTGTCAACGTGTTGTCTGCGCCAATGTGGGGAACGTCACGCGGTGTACATTCGAGCCATGGCTGACACCGACGGTCTCGATGCAGACCTCGCCGCGCAGGTGGCGACGCTGAACGAGGAGATCGCGCATCTTCGCGGACGACTCGCCGATGCGCCGCGTCGTGTGCGATCACTTGAAGAACGCCTGCTCGAAACGAAGGGGCAGTTGGCCCAGGCGGTCAGTCAGAACGAGAAGCTGTCGTACACGCTGCGCGAAGCGCGCGAGCACATTTCCACGCTGCGCGAGGAGGTCGACAAGTTGTCGCAGCCACCGTCGGCATACGGCGTTGTCGTGGGCAAGAACGACGACCACACGGTCGATGTGCTCACCAGCGGTCGCAAGATGCGAGTGTCGCTGCATCCCGACATCGACCACGAGCTACTCAACCGCGGCGCCGAAGTCGTGCTCAACGAGAGCTTCAACGTGGTGTTGGCTCGACAGTCCGAGATCAGCGGCGAAGTGGTCACCGTCAAGGACGTCATGGACGATGGCATTCGCGTGTTGGTCGTCGGGCGCGCCGACGAAGAGCGGGTCTGTGAACTGTCCGATGTGCTGCGCGGCACGCTGATTCGCAGCGGGGACCACCTCCGACTCGATTCGCGTTCGAATCTGCTCCTGGAGAAGCTGCCTCGGCCCGAAGTCGAAGACCTCTTGCTCGAAGAGGTCCCCGACATCTCGTACACCGACATTGGCGGTCTCGACGATCAGATCGAGCAAATCGCGGATGCGGTCGAGCTGCCCTTCCTCCATCAGGACCTGTTCGCCGAGCACCAGTTGCCCGCCCCGAAGGGGATCTTGCTCTACGGCCCGCCCGGCTGCGGCAAGACCTTGATCGCCAAGGCCGTGGCCAACAGCCTCGCCAAGAAGGTGGCGGACAAGGTGGGCGAGGGCAAGGGTCGCTCGTACTTCATCAACATCAAGGGCCCCGAGTTGCTCAACAAGTACGTGGGCGAAACCGAGCGGCAGATTCGCCTCGTGTTCCAGCGGGCGCGCGAAAAGAGCGACGAAGGCTGGCCGGTCATCGTGTTCTTCGACGAGATGGACTCGATGTTTCGCACCCGTGGCACCGGCATCAGCTCCGACATGGAGTCCACCATCGTCCCGCAACTCCTCGCCGAAATCGATGGAGTCGAAGGTCTCAAGAACGTCATCGTGATCGGTGCAACAAACCGCGAGGATCTCATCGACCCGGCGATTCTCCGTCCAGGCCGTCTCGACGTGAAGATCAAGATTCAGCGCCCAAACGAAGTGGGGGCGCGGTCGATCTTCGCGCAGTACCTGACGAACGAGATCCCGCTCGATCAGTCCGAGTCGATCGACTCGATGCTCGATGCCACCGTGGCCGAGATGTACCAGGACGACGAGGCCAACCAATTCCTCGAGGTCACCTACCAGAACGGTGACAAAGAGATCATGTACTACAAGGATTTCGCGTCCGGGGCCATGATTGAGAACATCGTGCGGCGGGCGAAGAAGTTGGCCATCAAGCGAGTCATCGGTGGCGGGGCGAAAGGCGTGCGCACGCAGGATCTGCTCGACTCGATCAAGCAGGAGTACAAGGAACACCAAGACCTGCCCAACACAACGAACCCTGACGACTGGGCCAAGATCTCGGGCAAGAAGGGTGAGCGCATCGTCTTCATCCGCACGCTCGTCGCCGAGGATGCCGAGGACGACCTTGGCGGTGGTCGCGCCATCGAACGAGTGCAGACCGGTCAATACCTCTAGGCCTCGCTGCCACGCTCCAGCGAGCGCATCGCCCACGTTCCGAGTATCGGACCTGGCGCGAGCAGCACGAACGCCCAACCCCAGCCGTGTGCATCACGGATGAGTGGGACGAGAAAGATCGTGAACACGGTCAGGGTGAAGCCCGCTGCGAGCTGCAGGGTCAAGGCTGTCCCGACGTAGCGAGGATCAACTGACTCGGTGACGATGGCGCTGAACTGAGCGCTGTCGGCCACGACCCAGAAGCCCCAGACCAGGCCGGCGGCCACGACAATGGGTGCAGGTACGTCGACCAGAAACCCCGTGACGACTGCGGCGCCTGCCGACCACCGCAGCGCCTGGCCGGCAGCGGAGGCTCGGCTGCGACGGTCGCTGAGCACGCCGGCAACCACCGATCCGGCGGCGCCGATGGCGATCACGGCAAACGCAGCGAGGCTGGCGCTGCGACTTGTCCTGAACACGTCGCCGTAAAACGCCGCGATCCAGGCCCACATCGCGTACAGCTCCCACATGTGTCCGAAGTAGCCGGCGCTTGCCAAGCGAAACGATCGGTTGCGAAGGATCACCCCGAATTGGGACGGATCGAAAGGTGCCGCCGAGACGGAGTCTGGACCCGGGACGCAGATCCGTTCGGCAATCAGGCCGCCCAGCAGCGTCAGCACTGACGCGATGATGAGTGTCGCCTGCCAATCGAGCCCACCGAGCGCGTTGATCAGATGGGGGAGCGCCGAGCCGACGGTGAGTGCTCCGATCATGACACCGAGTGCCAGCCCGCGTCCGGTTCGGAACCATGCTGACATCGCCTTGATTGCTGGCGGGTAGACAGCGGCCAGGAAGGCCCCGGTCACGAATCGGGCAGCGACCGCCAACGGGAATCCGTCCGCTGTGACCACAACCAGGTTCGCGAGCGCTGCGCCGACGGTGCCGATGAAGAACAGGCGCAGTGGATCGATGCGGTCGGCCAGGTTGGTGAGCGCAGTCACCAATGCGCCAGCCACGAAGCCCAGTTGCACCACAATCGTGAGCCAGCTCGCCTGACCATCGGTCAGCGACCACTCGACGCGCAATTGGCCCAGCACCGCTGCCGTCGAGAACCACGTGGACATCGCCAGCACCAGTGCGACGGCAAGCCGGAAGAGCTCGCGCTGCGGCGGCGCCATGGCGCGCGAATTGAGTAGCACGGTGAGAAGGAACACCGTGCAATGGGCACTCATTCCGGCACCGCCGGATGTTCCCAGGATCGTCATGGGTACTGTCGAGGGATGGCACCGAAGCGAACCAAGCACGACATCGTCATCTTCGGAGCAACAAGCTTCGTCGGGCAGATCCTCTGCAAGTACATGGTCGACCGCCACGGTGTTGATGGCGAGAGCGTCAACTGGGCCATCGCGGGGCGGAACGCGCAGAAACTCGAGGCCGTCGCCGAGTCGACCGGAGCAGACGTGCCGCGCATCGTCGCCGACGCTGGCGATGCCGATGCAATTGCCGCACTCTGCGCTTCGACGAAGCTGGTGATCTCCACGGTGGGGCCCTACGCGTTGTACGGATCGAAGCTTGTTGCGGCCGTGGCCGAGGCGGGTATCGACTACTGCGACCTCACTGGCGAGCCGCAGTGGATGCAGCGCATGATCGACCGATACCAGGACCGTGCTGCCGAGACCGGCGCACGAATTGTGCACGCATGCGGTTTCGACTCGATCCCGTCTGATCTGGGTGTCTGGTACACGCAGCAGGAAGCGATTGACCAGCTCGGTGAGCCCTGCGTGTCGATCTCGATGGGTGTCAAGGCGATGAAGGGCGGAGCGAGCGGTGGCACGGTGGCGTCGATAATGAACATGATGGAAGAAGTGTCGGCTGATCCGAGCCTCCGCCAAGTTCTCGGCAACCCGTACGCCATCGCTCCGAAGGGTGATCGTGAGGGGCCGAAGCAGCCCAATGTGACCCTGCCGGTGCACGACGACGGTCTCGACTCGTGGTTGGCGCCATTCGTCATGGCGTCGACCAACACCCGGGTGGTCTTCCGGACCCACGCGCTCCTCGAACATCGGTGGGGCGACGACTTCACCTACGGCGAAGCAATGATGATGGGTGACGGGATGAGTGGCCGGGCCAAGGCGATGTCGCTGAGCGGCGCCATGGGCGGGTTCATGGGCGCCGCAGCGCTCGGACCCATGCGCAAGATGATGGGCCGATTCCTGCCCGAGCCAGGCGAAGGCCCCACACCCGAGGCACAAGAGGCCGGGTTCTTCGACATCCGCTTCCACGGCACCACCGCCTCCGGTGCCGAGATCATGACCAAGGTGACCGGTGATCGCGACCCTGGATATGGCTCGACCTCGAAGATGTTGGGCGAGTCAGCGCTGTCGCTGCTCGACTCTGACGCCGCAGGCGGGTTCTGGACGCCGGCGACAGCCCTCGGCGATGACCTCATTGGTCGGCTCGTCGAGCATGCGGGTATCACCTTCGAAGTGCTCTGAGCGTCGGCAACGCCGCCGATTCTGACTCGCCGGGTCGGTGGGTCCGGTATAGGTTCAGGGTATGGCTTTGCCCAAGGTGCTCGGCATCGAGACCGAGTACGGAATTCTCGTCCGCGGTGGAGACAACAACCCCGTCTCGGCATCGTCGTTGTTGATCAACGCATACGTCGCCGCGCAGCGCCAAGCGAGTCGAGTCGGATGGGACTACGAAGACGAGCAGCCGACGAATGATGCGCGCGGCTACTCAATGGATGAGTCGATTGCGCCCGAGGTTGAAACCACCCTGGTGAACGCAGTGCTCACCAATGGCGCCCGGTACTACGTCGATCACGCTCATCCAGAGATCTCGACGCCGGAAGTGACCAATGCTCGCGAGGTGGTCGTCTGGGACCGTGCAGCTGACGAGATCGTCCGCGACTCGATGACCTATGCCGGCAACGTGCTCGATGATGGCGCCGAGGTCATCATCCACAAGAACAATTCCGACGGCAAGGGCAACAGCTACGGCTGCCACGAGAACTACTTGGTAGCCCGCGAGCTCCCGTTCGGACGGTTGGCGAGTCAGATCACTCCGCACTTCGTCACCCGACAGATTTTCACCGGTGCCGGCAAGGTCGGGTGCGAGCTGCCCGGCCGCCCGAACGATGACATCGGCTACCAAATCAGCCAACGCGCCGACTTCTTCGAAGAGGAAGTCGGGCTCGAGACCACCCTCAAGCGGCCGATCGTGAACACACGCGACGAACCACACGCTGATCCGCAGAAGTACCGGCGTCTCCATGTCATCGTCGGCGACGCCAACATGAGCGAAGTGGCCACCTACCTCAAGGTCGGCACCACGGCCATCATCCTGTCGATGATCGAGGACGACGAACTCGGTGATGATTGGATCCTCGGCAACCCCGTGCCGGCGATTCGCCAGGTCAGCCACGATCCGTCTCTCCGACAGACGATCATGCTGCGTAACGGCAGCCGGGCGACAGCCCTCGAGATCCAATGGGGATTGTTCGAACGGGCGCAGAAGTACGTGCAAGCACGTGGACTCGACTCCGTCGGCGCCGACGTCGGCGCCGACGTCATGACCAAGTGGGAGCAAGTGCTCGTTGGCCTCGAACGTGACCCCGACTCGGTGGCGCACTGGGTCGACTGGATTGCCAAGCGCCGCATCGTCGACGGGTATGCCGCGCGCCACAGCATCAAACCTGGCGAGCCGCGGCTCAAGGCGATTGACCTCCAGTACCACGACATGCGTCCCGACAAGTGCCTGGCGCTGCGAGCTGGCCTCGACAAGCTGGTCAGCGAGGCCGAGGCGCGCGCAGCGATGACGACGCCACCGGAAACGACCCGTGCGTACTTCCGCGGTCGCTGCCTCGCGAAGTTCCCAGACGACATTGTTGCGGCCAATTGGGATTCCCTGGTCTTCGACATCGGACGTGATCCGCTGCGTCGCGTGCCGATGATGGAACCGTTGCGTGGCACGGCAGATCACGTTGGTACGTTGATCGACACGAGCTCCACGGCCCGCGAACTGCTCGACCGACTGGGCCAATAACGCAACCGGGCCTAGAGTTCGTTCGAGGCGAGACACAGGAGAGATTGATGGCTGAACGCATCCAGAAGTCGAAGACGACCCACGACAAGTCCGAGAACACCGACACCGCTGCTGACGCGGTGACCGAGACCGGTGAGAAGATCAAGGCCGACATCGACGATCTGCTCGACGAGATCGACGACGTGCTCGAAACGAACGCCGAGGACTTCGTGAAGTCCTACGTGCAGAAGGGCGGTCAGTGACCCGTGGCGATGCCGTTCTTCACTCCGGGCGACGACCCGGGGTCGAGTTTCCCTGAGCTGCTCCGCCGTATTGGACTGACCACCAACTCGACGATGACTGCGTCGTCGGTGCCCGGTCACGAACTGTCGGTTCCACATGCCACGACCTGTGTGGCGCTGAAGTTCGCCGATGGCGTCGTGATGGCGGGAGATCGCCGAGCGACGTCGGGCAATCTGATTTCGCATCGAGCGATGGAGAAGGTCGTCCAGGCCGACCGCCACAGCGCGGTCGCCATCGCGGGGGCAGCCGGCCCGGCCATGGAGATGGTCAAGATGTTCCAGCTCCAACTCGAGCACTACGAGAAGGTCGAAGGGAACTCACTCAGCCTCGAAGGCAAGGCGAATCAGCTGTCGTCGATGGTCCGCGGGAACCTGCCCGCAGCGATGCAGGGCATGGTCGTGGTGCCGATCTTCGCTGGTTTCGATCTCCGCCGCGGGGCCGGTCGATTGTGGGACTTCGATGCCACCGGCGGCCGTTACGAAGAGCGCGATTTCGTGTCGACCGGTTCCGGCAGCCTGCACGCCAGCACGGTGATCAAGGTCGGGTTCCGACCCGAACTCAGTCGTGACGAGGCAATCCAATTGGCTTGCCGTTCGCTCTGGGAAGCAGCTGATGCTGATAGCGCCACGGGCGGTCCCGATGTGGTCCGTGGGATCTATCCGGTCGTCGCCACCATCGATGCCGAGGGCTGGGAACGAATCGACGATGACGACCTGGCTGCACGCTTCGACACGATCCGGGAAGAGGTGAGCAACCGATGAGCCAGCCCTTCTACGTCGCACCCGAACAGATGATGAAGGACCGCGCCGACTACGCGCGCAAGGGCATCGCCCGCGGCCGGGCGCTTGTTGCGGTGCGCTATGCCGAAGGCCTGGTCATCGTTGCCGAGAACGGGTCCGACACCTTGCGCAAGGTCAGCGAGATCTACGACCGCATCGCCTTTGCCGGCGTCGGGAAGTACAACGAGTTCGACCAACTGCGTGTCGCCGGTGTGCGTGCAGCAGACCTCAAGGGGTTCCAGTACTCACGTGACGACGTCGATGCGCGCAGCCTGGCCAACAGCTACGCACAGATGCTCGGCAACATTTTCACCCACGAAATGAAGCCGATGGAAGTCGAGATACTCGTCGCCGAAGTGGGCCTCGAAGAAGACGGCGACCAGATGTTTCACTTGCTCTACGACGGCACAGTCGTCGACGCGCGTGACTACGCAGCAATCGGTGGCGATGCTGAGGCGGTGCGCGAACGACTCGCGGAGAGCTGGACCGCCGGTCTCGATCTCTCCGCCGCCGTCCGTGTCGGCCTCGATGCACTCAGTGGACCGGACCGCGAGATCTCGGCCGCTGAACTCGAAGTCGCGCAGTTGGCCCGCGGCAACGGTCGTCGCTGCTTCAGTCGAATCGACGCGGCCGTCCTCGCTGACCTCCTCGCCTGAAGCGACCCAACGGCACATTCTCATTTGGGTGATGATTTTGGCGGAACGGTTCGCCAAAATCGACACACAAACGGGGGTTTGGCAGTGGCTACGGTCGTCGTTGTGGATGTGACGATTCGACCCGAGTGCCCCGATGACTTCGAGGCGATCGACAAGGTGGTTGCGGACGCCTTCAGGTCGCTTGCCGAAGCGAC
>CAXMZV010000144.1:0-8695 GCA_964199985.1 Candidatus Ilumatobacter isfjordensis
CCGCCAGGGCCGGGAACCGGCTGTGGGTCGAAACGAACGCGAAAGAGCCCCGTACGCATCGCATTCCTGGCATCGCCCTCCTGCGGATCCGAATACCGGCCACCCTGGGCGCCGATCCACTTCGTCAGCTCGCGAATGCGTGCTTCTGATTGTGAGACCTCGACAACGACCGTGTGCGAGCGAACGAGCACGGTCTGGCCGCCACTGTCAGTGCCGATTGCGATGTGCCGGCGAAGCGCGTCCTGCGCCCACGTCGTGGGATTCTTCGGTGGTTCCGACAGCGGCCAGACCGGCTCCGGTGTCTGCGTCGGTTCGCCGTTGCCTGGTTTCTGCATGTCGTATGGCCTCCTGATCAGATCGCACAGCCATGCCCAGAATCGCCGGGCACGAGCGAACCATGTCGATCGTATGCTCATCGACGCCTACGCTAGTCAGCGGTGGCAACTCCATTCTCCAAATTGTGGGACGACCCATTCGATTTGGTGCATCGTGATCCACTCGCCGCCGAACAGGCTGCGAGCGCCGCGATGGCAGAGGCCGAGACGCCCCGCGACGGTGCCCACGCATCCTGGGTCCTGGGCCTGGCACTCCGGGAGTCCGGACGTGGTCCCGAGGCCGCCGCCACTCTCGAGAAGGCGCTGGCAGCTGCCGCTCGGTCCGCGGACCGAGAACTCGCCGCCCGGATCGCGACCAGCTTGGCGTACTCGATCGTCAGCAGAGGCGAGTTGGATCGCGCCGGCCGACTGCTCAGTGAGTACGAGCATGACGTCACCGGACTTGCTCGCGGTCGTCTCGTCATGCAACGCGCGGTGGTATCGCATCGACTGCTCGAGTTCGACCGGGCCGCGGCCGACTATGCGTCGGCGCTGGACGAGTTCGTTCGAGCGGATGATGATGCGGCACAGGCGCGGCTCCGTATTGACTTCGGGCTGTTGGAAGTCCAGCGCGGAAACTTCCTCGAGGCTCGCTCGCAGCTGACGAGCGCTGTCGAGGCATGTTCGTCGTCTGGCCAGCGAGCGATGGAGGCTGTGGCGCTCCACAATCTGGGCTTCCTCGAGTACACCCTCGATCGAATCCCCCTGGCCATCGAACTCTTCGCGCAAGCTGACGCGGCGTACGAAGACGTGTCCAATTCGGACGGCATCGCGCTCGTCGCCGTCGACCGAGCCGCCGCGCTGTCATCCGCCGGACTGATCGACGATGCAGCTCATGCGATTGAGGTGGCGATCGAACTCATCGATGCGGCAGGGAATCAGGCCGATCTCGCCGACACGCTGGTGCGCGCCGCGAGCCTGATGGCAGCAGCGGGCAGGCGAGACGATGCGGTGGTGGCGGCGGACCGCTCGCGCGAGCTCTACGAAACACAACAGCGCGACAACCTTCAGGGACTTGTCGATCTGCTGCTGCTGGAGATCGACGACGTCGCCGACTCGTCCCGTCTTGATCGAGCGCTCGACCTTGCGAGCCGCTTCGCATCGACTCCGCCTGAGCGGGACCGAGCACTCATCGTGGCGCTTGAATGTGCCATTGCGCTCGACGATCGCGTCATTGCTGCCGAGGTGGCCCAGCAGCTCGGCACTCGACGTCGATGGTTGTCGGCGATGATCCGAATCCGCCTCGACATGGCGCGGGCGAAGCACGCCGATGTGGGAGGTGACCGCTCCACCGCTCGACGACTTGTCAGCCGGGCGCTCCGCGACATCCAACGTGACAACGCGCTGATTGGTGCGATCGAGCTCCGCGCGCACATCTCGGCTCGCGGCACGGAACTTGCGCGGTTGGGTGCGCGTTATGCAATTGAGCGCAGATCTCCTCGTGAGTTACTGCAACGTCTCGAAGCGATGCACGGATTCGCGAGCGTGATTCCACGACGGGGTGGCACGACAGACGATCACGGAGCATCGATGCTTGCCGAGCTGCGCCAGGTCACCGATCAGATGCATTCTGTCGCTGCCATGGACGGCCTCGGTGAGCAGCTGAATCGCCGGCGTGTCGAACTGGAAACGGCGGTCCGCGAGCGTTCGCACCGGATGGTCGCGTCGGTCGCTGAGGCAGCTTCGATCGGCGACATGATCGACCGACTGGGCGACCGCGAGCTCATTGAGTTCGGTTCGATCAACGACGAGGTGTGGGCGGTGAGAGTGCGGGCGCGACGAGCGACGATGCACCGAGTCGGTCGCGTCGACGATCTTGATGCGATCGCAGAAGCGATCGGCTTCTCCTTGAATCGTCTCAACCGAGCGCGCGTTTCGGCTGCGTCGCGTGCAGCGGCATCGACCGCGCTGGCTGAGCTCGCTACTGAACTCGATGAGTTCCTGTTTCGCAGTCTCCGGCTCGGTGGCGGGCCACTGGTGATCGTGCCGGGTGCAGAGATGAACGGACTGGCGTGGCGAGTTTTGCCGACGCTCGTGAATCGAGCCTTCACCGTTGCCCCATCGCTGGCGACCTGGGCGTCAGTCTCGAAACGGGCGCCCGAGAACTCGACGTCGTTGTTCGTCGCCGGCCCCGACCTTGACGGGGCGAACGTCGAAGTCGAACAACTGTCGGCGCTCGCCCCTGACCCCGTCGTGCTGACCGGGTCCGACGCGACGGCAGCGGAGACGCTCCAGGCGCTGTCCGAGGTCACCGTGGCCCATCTGGCTTGTCATGGTTCTTACCGCTCCGACAACCCGCTGTTCTCGTCACTTCGGCTCGCCGACGGCGACTTGACCGTCTACGACCTCGAACGGTGCTCTCGATTGCCCCGCACGGTCGTCCTGTCGGCATGCAACGTCGGCCAGGCGGCGCTCGTCGGCGGCGGTGCGTTGCTCGGAATGGCGAGCGCATTGCTGCAGCTCGGGGTGTCGTCGGTGATTGCGCCGCTGACGCCGGTGAACGACGAACGCTCGGTCGACCTGATGGTGCGTTTGCATACACATCTCGTCGCTGGTGCGGAGCCGGCCGAAGCCCTCGCTCGGGCAAGTATCGGGCCGGACGGCGAACTCGATCCGACGGCGGCGCCGTTCATCTGTTTCGGCAGCTGAAAGAAACTTCCGAATTCCGCGTATCACGGCGCATCATGCGCGCTCTTGATCACCGTGGTATCCAATGCAACACGAGAAGTCCCAGCTCAGGTAAAGTGCGCGGTCATGGACGTCGGGCAAACGCTTCGACGGGTGATTGAGGGCGACCAGCGGGCGTGGGACGAACTTGTCGGTCAATTCGGTGGACTCGTGTGGTCGGTCGCCAGGGGTTATCGACTCGGTTCGCTCACCGACGATGTCGTGCAAACGGTGTGGCTGCGGCTGGCCGAGAACTGCGAACGAATCCGCGAACCCGACCGGCTCGCCGGATGGCTCGCAACCACAACTCGGAACGAAGCGTTGCGGGTGGCGAAGAAGCAACAGCGTGCACTGAGCGTCGGGGAGATGCCCGAACAGGTTGATCTCAGCATCTCGACACTCGATGAGCTCGCCGCCGATTCCGACACGCTCGTCCATGTGCTCGAGGCGTTTCGGCTGCTGCCCGACAAGGACAAAGAGCTGCTCCGGCTTCTCTGCACGGTGCCGCCACTCGACTACGCGTCGATCGCCGTGATGCTCGGACGTTCGATCGGGAGCATTGGTCCGAGTCGGGACCGGGCGTTGAAGAAGCTGCGCAAGTTGCTCCCGGCGGGCCTCGAAGACCAACCGACCACGCGGTCTCGGAAGGAAGAAGCCGAATGAGTTCGACACCGAACAACCAGACACCGAACAACACGACACCGAAGAACCAGACAACGGGCTCGGGCGGACGAGCCCACGAAGCATCAGACACACAGAAAGATCTCGGCGGCATGTCAACAACAAGCGGAACGGCGGAAACAGGCGGAACTGCGGGCGGTTCGGGTGACGGCGGGTCACCAGACGGCGGAATCGTCGGAGAGCCGCTCGCGGCGGGACGCGAGTGGCTCTCCACCGACGACGAACTGCTTGCGGTGCTCGGGCGGGCACTCGATGCAAGCGATCCAGTGCCCGAGACGGTGCTCGAGGGAGCTCGGGCGGCGTTCACGTGGCGCAACATCGACACCGAACTCGCCGAGATCGTGTTCGACTCGGCACAGGAACTCACTGGTGTCCGTAGCGAAGACGTCAACCGTCAGGTCACCTTCGAAGCGCCAGGCGTCGAGATCGAAGTGATGGTCGTCGAGAACGGTGCACGGCGTCTCGTTGGCCAACTCGTGCCGCCGACCGAGCGGACCGTCGAACTGGTCGGCAGCGACTCGGTCGAATCGGCCGACACCGACCGGCTCGGACGGTTCACATTCGACGACATCGCCCCGGGCCCCGTTCGGCTCGTGGTGTTGGGTGCGGACGGGGAGCGGCTCGTTCAGACCGAATGGGTTCTCTTTTAATCAGCACATCGCACTCCGCTGCTGTCGTACATTGACGGCGTGGCCTCCAGCGCAACTGGGGCCGACATTCCCACGACGGGAGGAATGGGTGACCGCAGCGATCGTCCGAACCGGTGATAACGGGCCTGGTTCGCCGTCGCTGCGTTGCCGCGTTCGGACCCTGATCGTCACTGGACGCACCGGCGTTGCGCGAACGCATCGGCGCTCCTAACCTTGAACGGTCCTCTCATCGGGTGTCACCAGGCATTCGGTGTACGGCGGTCGGCCACGTCCGTGGTTCCGACCAACTCACCACATGCTGCGTTCTGCAACATGAACCAGCCAGTCCAGACGAACGAGGTTTCATTCGTGCCAACAATTCAACAGCTCGTCCGTCAGGGCCGCAGCTCCAAGGTCACCAAGTCGAAGACGCCGGCGCTCAAGGGCTCCCCGCAGCGTCGCGGCGTGTGCACCCGCGTGTACACCACCACTCCGAAGAAGCCGAACTCGGCACTTCGCAAGGTTGCTCGCGTGCGCCTCAACTCCGGTATCGAGGTCACGGCCTACATCCCCGGTGAAGGCCACAACCTGCAGGAGCACTCGATTGTGCTCGTCCGTGGCGGTCGTGTTCGCGACCTTCCCGGTGTCCGCTACAAGATTATCCGCGGCGCACTTGACGCCGTCGGCGTCAAGAACCGCAAGCAGGCTCGCTCCCGCTACGGCGCCAAGAAAGAGAAGTGAGCTGAGTCATGCCTCGTAAAGGTCCAGCACCCCGCCGCGAGCTCGTCGCGGATCCCATCTACAAGAGCGTCGTCGTCACGCAGTTGATCAACAAGGTCATGCTGCACGGCAAGCGCACTATCGCCGAGAAGATCGTCTATGACGCGATGGAGATCGTCCAGAGCCGTCTCGAAGATGACGAACTGGCCATCGACTCCCTCAAGCGTGCCGTCGACAACCTGAAGCCGCCGCTCGAAGTGCGCAGCCGTCGCGTCGGTGGTGCTACGTACCAGGTGCCGGTCGAAGTTCGCCCGCGCCGTGCCACGACATTGTCCATTCGCTGGCTGGTCGACTACTCGCGGGCCCGCCGCGAGAAGACGATGGCCGAGTGTCTCGCCAACGAGATGATGGATGCATCCACCGGTCTTGGTGCCGCAATGAAGCGTCGCGACGACATCCAGAAGATGGCCGAGTCGAACAAGGCGTTCGCTCACTATCGCTGGTGATCTGAACACGAACTGATCGAAGCCCCGGACTTGCAGTCCGGGGCTTCTGTCGTTTTCGGCTCTTGGTCCGGCCTGATGCGCCGTGTTCACGAGTGCACTATCGTCGTGTTCTCCGACATGACGAGAAGGGGAACTCGATGAACGTGCAATCCATCCTGGCCGCCAAGGGCAACGCTGTTGCCACGATCACGGCCACTTCCACACTGAGTGAGGCTGTGGCTTCGTTGCGCGACCACGGCGTCGGTGCGCTCGTGGTCAGTGCCGACGGCAACAGCCTCGACGGCATCCTCTCAGAGCGCGATGTCGTCCGCTCGATTGCCACCCATGGCGACGACACGATGCACCTGACCGTCGGCTCGGCGATGTCGGGCAACGTCATCACCTGTCAGCCCGCCGACACGATCGACCAGCTCATGAGCCTGATGACAGAGCGCCGCATTCGGCATCTTCCGGTGCTCGAGTCCGACGGAGCAATCGCGGGGATCGTCAGCATCGGCGACGTGGTCAAGTACCGCCTGGTCGAGCTCGAGCACGAGAACAGCCAGCTCCACGACTACATCGACGGACGGGTCTGATCTGCGAGCAAGCTGACCGGCCCATCACTTGGTCGTGAGCAGGAGGTAGCCGTCCTCGATCGTTGGATCGATCAGCTCGGCGCCCTGCGGAGGGGTACCCAGGCATCGATGTCGGCCGTCGGCCTGACGCCATGACGCACGAACGCCAGGCGGGGGAAGATCGCCAGCCACCCACGTCCGTCCCACTGCGACGGCCGCAAGCGCTTGCGGTGATCCCGCGAATGTGATGCGCCCACCGTGGAGCACCAGCACGGTGTCGCCGAGGGCGGCTTCGTCGGTGAGGTGTGTCGACACGATGATGGTCGCGGATGACCGACGATCGGCGATGAGCGCTCGGAATCGTTGTCGCTCATCAGGGTCGAGGCCTGCCGACGGTTCGTCGAGCACGAGCAGGCTCGGAGCGCCCAGCAAGGCGTGCGCCAAACCGAGCCGCCGCTGCATGCCGCCTGACAGGGTGGCAATGTCATCGCACATCCGGTTGCGCAGGCCAACACGGTCGAGCGTTTCGACCACCAGGTGGCGCCGCTGCCGCTCGTCGTGCATTTCCTTGAGCACCCCGACATAGTCCAGGGCATCGAACACTGAAGCCGACCGACTGAACCCCACCTGCTGGGGGAGGTATCCGAGCCGGCGCCGAATCTCGATTCGTTCCGACTCATTGCGAGCGTCGAGACCGTCGACAGCGATGGTGCCCCGATCAGGCGCGAGCACGGTGGCGAGACAGCGCAGCAGGGTGGTCTTTCCCGCACCGTTTGCGCCGAGCAGTGTGATGATGCCCCCACGAGCGTGCAGGTCCACACCGTCGAGCACTGGTCGCGCACCGAAGCGTTGCCCGAGCGCACTGACGTCGACGAGCGCGGAAGTCATGCCGAGACCACCAATCGATCGAACGTGTCGCGACGGCGGATGGCCACGATGGTGGAGACAAGGGCCATGACAGCGGCAGTCATCTGTCCGATCACGGTGAACACCACCAGTGGATCACTGCCGACCTGGCTGATCAACACGATGACGCACCAGGCAACGGCGACACCGGTGGCAGCGCGGCGTGGAGCAACGACGGTCATGGCCGCAAGCGAAGCCGCAGCGATCGCGAGGGCGGGCAGGAACCACGCGGCCGCGAATGGTCGCGTGACGTCGTTGCCCAATGTGAACGCCGTGATGACGACCGAGGAGACCGCAAGGACCACCACCGTGCGTACTGCCAAAACGCGAAGCCCGCGCATCGGCGTCGCGAGCTGCAACTCATGGGCAGGGTCCGAACTCGGTCCGTAGGCCATGGCCACACCGAGGACCCCGACAAGCGGGGCGACGGTGAGGAACAGGAGGACACTCTGTCGGGGAACGTCCGGGTCGGCGGCAGTGAGTGCAATCAGTACCGCGCCGGCGATCGCGAGGTACCACGCCCGTCGCAATGCGGGAGTGGCGACAACCAGGCGAGTGGCGTGCAAGGGAATGCCAACGGAGCGAAGAAGGCGCTCGACTCTGGACGGCCGAGGCGCGTCGAGTTCGATCTCGATGGCGCGCCAGTTCGCGTCGAGGCGAGCCGGGTCGATGGTCGGCTCATTCATGTCAATGCCTCCTGCATCTGCTGTCGAGCGCGCATCAGGCGCGTCTTCACCGTTCCTTGGGGCACGCCGAGGAGGTGCGCTGCCTCCTTGGTCGAGAGGCCGTCGATCGCGGTCGCGATCAAGACAGCACGCAAATCTCCGGGCAATGCCTGCATCGCGGCGTCGAGTTCGCCGTGCGTCCCGCCGAGCGCGAGGTCTTCGAGCGATGCCGGGTCGGTCTGATCGCTCTGCTGGGCCGCGAGTCGGGCTGGGTCGATCGGTGTGGCGCGGCGCTTGCGTAAGACGTCGATCAACCGCCGAATGCCGATACCCCACAACCAGGCGCCGACGTCACCCTCGCCACGAAACGTTTTCGCCGACTTCCACGCTGCGAGGAACGTGTCCTGGGTGGCGATGTCGGCCAGGTCGGGGTCGCCACAGCGTGACTGGAGGCGCGCGGTCAACCAGCCGGCGTGCAGGCGATACAGCGCCTCGAGCGCGTCACGATCGCCCTCCGCCACGCGTGCGAGTAGCGCGCGGTCGTCGGCGAGCGTGGACATCATCACCATCCTGTCGTGTCGGCAGCGCCCACCGGTTCACTCGACCGACACGTACGTGAACCGATGGGGGCCGACCGTCCGCGTCGGCGCGAGGTTTCAGTTTGTCGTTTCAACGCCTTGCGCAGATGAAGGCCCCGCGCGGCGGTGGTGTTTGTCGGCGCGAGGGACCGACACGTGAGTGAACCGATGGGGGCCGTCGCAACGACAGAGATGCATGAACACGCTCACTGCTCCGTGGCCGCCGCCAGCACACGCTCCTGCTCCCGACGTCGAGCCAAGTCCGCGCCGACGCCAGACTCGATGGTGGGGTCGTCTCGCCGCGCTCGTCTTGATCGTCGGGTCGTTGGCCTTCGATCGCGGGGGCCTCTTGGTGCTGCCCCTACTCTTCGTTCTCGTCGTCCCCTTCGAGAAGATGTTCTCCCGTTCTTTGTGC
>CAXMZV010000145.1:0-8694 GCA_964199985.1 Candidatus Ilumatobacter isfjordensis
AGTCGAGCCCGGGACCAAGGTGGCCTCAGTCACAGCGCCCACCCGGCTCATGCTCACAGCAGAACGGACGGCACTCAACCTGCTCTGTCACCTCTCCGGAGTGGCGTCGCTGACACGCAAGTGGGCTGACGCGCTTGACGGCACCTCGGCCACCGTGCGCGACACGCGCAAGACCACGCCGGGGCTGCGGGCGCTCGAGAAGTACGCGGTGCGCTGCGGTGGGGGAGCCAACCATCGGATGGGGCTGTCGGACATGGCCCTCGTGAAGGACAACCATGTCGCCGCCGCGGGCGGTGTCGTCGAGGCGTATCAGCGGGTGAAAGCCCTGGCAGCGAGCATTCCAGTTGAAATCGAGGTCGACTCGATCGACGGCATGCGCCTCGCCATCGATGCCGGTGCCGACGACGTACTCATCGACAACTTCACGCCGGATCAGATGCGCGAAGCAGTGCGCGTCCGCAACGAGATGAACCCGACCGTTCGTCTCGAGGCGAGTGGCGGTCTCACGGTGGAAACCGCCCGCGTCGTCGCTGAGACCGGTGTCGACCTCATTGCCGTCGGTGAGCTCACGCACTCAGCCCGTGTTCTCGACCTCGGCTTGGATTTGCAAGAGATCATCTGAATTCTGCGCACCGGGGAGGGTGAACGATTCGATGGCAGTAGCGCCAGTATCGTGCCAGCCATGCGTCGGACGATTCCCATTCTTGTCATCCTTTCTCTGCTTGGTGCCGCCTGTGCGGGCTCGGACTCGGAGGCCGCTCCGGACACGGCGGTGGAGGATTCGGTGGTCACCGACGAGACCGAAACTGGCGACACGGTTGACCCAACGGTCGACGCGGCCGTGGAGCCAGCTCCACTGCCCGTCAGCCCCGACAAGCCGACCGACATCGATTTCCCGGGCGAGGCGCCCGAGTCGCTCGCGGTGACGGTGCTGAGCGAAGGCGACGGGCCCGAGTCCGAGCTTGGTGACACCGTCATTGTCGACTACGTCGGTGTGCGCAGCCTCGACGGCGAGGAGTTCGACAACAGCTACGACCGAGGTACCCCGTTCGCCGTCGGCCCGCTGGGGAACGCGCAGGTCATCGCCGGTTGGAACGACGGTCTCATCGACGTGCAAGCGGGTGCGCGACTCCAGCTCGACATCCCGAGCGACCTGGCCTACGGCGAAGCGGCACGGAGTGAGATCATTCGTGAGAACGAGCCGTTGACGTTCGTCATCGATGTCCGGTCGATCATCAAGCGGCCCGATCCGGCCGATGCGCCAACCGAGTCGGGCGTCGAGGCATCCGAGGGGGCAACCGAGCTGTCCTTCGAAGACCTCGTCGAAGGTGACGGAGCGGTACTCGAAGAGGGTCAGACCGCGGTGTTCCACCTCGTCCTGTTCCGAGCAGACAACGGCGCCGAACTCGATAGCACCTGGGAAGTCGAGCCGATCCAGATTCCCATGGACCCAGCCGGATTCCCAGCACTCGTCCAGGGCATGCCCGGCATGAGCGTCGGCGGGCGCCGAGCGATCACCGCACCGCCGTCGCTGGCATTCGGTGAGGGCGGCAACCCGGAGATCGGACTGCCGGCCGACACCGATGTGGTGATCGTCGTCGACCTCCTCGGCGTCTACTGATCGCCGACTGACCGGTTCGTTCAGGCGACGCGGTCGCCGGCTTGGAACACGCGCTCGACTCGGGGGCGCAGGTCGCTGACGTCGAGGTCGGTGCCGCTGAACATCACGGCATCGGCAAGCGTGCCGAGGTCGCCGTCGACGCCCATCAGCTCAGCGGCGATGCGCGTCGATGACTCGAAGACTGCTGTCGGCGACATCCCGAGGTCGGCCATCAGGGCGAGTTCGCGCAGGTTCTGTCCGTGAGGGGTCACGCCAGAGTCGGTGCCCATGGCGATGGTGACGCCGGCGTCGATCGCCCTGCGGATCGGCTCGCGGTGGACATCAACCACGGCTCGCGCCTTGTCGAGAATCACGGCCGGCAGGACCACGCCGCGTTTCTCCGCATCGAGGACACCGAGCGGGGCGGTGAGCGTCGGCACGAGGTACGTGCCTGCGTCGAGCATCATCTGGATCGCCTCGTCATCGAGGTAGATCCCGTGCTCGATTGATCGGATGCAGGCGCGAATTGCGTTCTTGATCCCGTCGGTTGCCTGTGCGTGCGCCATGACGAAGCGACCTGCCGCCGTTGCTTCGGCGACGAGCACGTCGAGCTCGTCGGCCATGAAGTGGGCGTGCTGCGGATCGTCACGTGGTGACAACACGCCACCCGACGTGCACACCTTGATCACGTCGGCGCCTGCCCGGATCAGCTCACGAACCTTCTTGCGCATCTCATCGGGGCCGTCGACGATGTTGTGCGGCCGACCCGGATGCTCGTCCATCAGCCCAGGCATGTGCGCGCCGCACACCGCCCAGCGGTCGCCGTGGCCGCCGGTCTGGCTGAGGATGGTGATCGACAGCTGCATCCGCGGCCCGGCGATGAGACCCTGTTCTTGGGCTTCCTTCACGCCGAGGTCCGATCCACCGGCTTCGCGCACGGTCGTCACACCGCAGGCGAGTGTGCGTTGCATTCGCTCGGCGGCCTGAAAGAAGTGCATCGAGAACGGTGTGGAGAGATGCGTGTTCGGACTGAAGTCGCCGTCAGCCATGAAGTGCACGTGGCAGTCGAACAGCCCCGGAGTGACCAGCTGTCCAGTGCAGTCGATCGACTCGTCGCCGTCGAGGCTCGATCCGACGCCGATCTCGACAATCCGATCGTCTTCAATGGCGATGTCGGCCACCGCGGGCGCTGCCCCGGTGCCGTCCAAAACCGTGCCGTTCGACCAGATCGTGCGTGTCATCGACTGAGCCTCGCACACCCTGGTCGGGTGGCGCAGACTCAGGAGCGAGTTGCCAGCCAAGCCGCTTCAGCATCGCCGATCGGCGAGTCCGGGCCTGCATCGACGAACGGCCAGAGCTCCGACGCGATACGGCGATAGTTGCCTGAGGCGTTCAACTCGCCGAGCAAGGCGTACAGCCCGAGGTTGATCCGCTGGATGAAGACGAAGGCCCGCGGCACCGTGGCGTACTGGCTGATCGGGCTCTCGCGGTCGAAGGTGTGCCGCACGATCGTGTTCGCGTACTCGCGCGTCCACGTCATTCGTTCGTCGCGCGCCACCGTGTCGTAGAACAGCGAGAAGTACTCGCCCACCTCGTCGGTGTCGACCGGCGCATCGGGCTGCAGCATGCCGGCGCGCTCGACGATCTCGCGGAACAACTGGGGGTCGTGTTTCACGGCGGCGGCTTCGACCATCGACGCGAAGGTGTCCAGCTCCTCGCGCGTGAAGTGCTTGACCAGACCGAAGTCGAGGAATGTCACGGTGCCGTCGTCGTGGAAGATGTAGTTGCCGGGGTGTGGGTCGCCGTTGAACGCACCCATCCGGTACAGGCTGCGGAAGACAAAGCGGAAGATCACTTCGCCCGCATGGTCGCGCTCGGCTTGCGGGCGTTCGAGCAACTCGGCCCAGCCGAACCCGTCGACGAGCTGCGACGTGAGCACCCGCTTGGTGCAGTGGCTGTCAACGATCTCGGGCACGCGAATGAAGGGATGCCCGGCGTAGTACTCGTAAAACTCGCGTTGGTTGCGGGCTTCGAGTTCGTAGTCGACCTCTTCGGCCAAGCGAATCTTGATCTCGTCGACCATCTCGGTCGGGTCGAGTCCGCCGAACGCCTGTTTGAGGATGACGCCGAGCACGTCGGCATTCTTCAAGTCGGACGTGATTGCTTCGTCGACGCCCGGGTACTGCACCTTCACGGCGACGGCCCGTTCGGACCGGGTCGTGGGATCCGTGATGATCGCCCGGTGCACCTGGCCGATCGATGCAGCTGCAATGGGCTCGACGTCGAACTCGACGAACAGGTCGGCGATCGATCCACCGAGCTCGGCCTCGATGGTGGCAACAGCAAGCTCGGCCGACATCGGGGGCGCGTTGGACTGGAGCTGAGAGAGCGCCAGCCGGAGTGGTTCAGGGAGCCCGTCGTCGAGGTAGCTGGCCATCTGACCGAGCTTCATCAACGCACCCTTCATCTGGCCGAGTTCTTCAGCCACCTGCTGGGCGGTCTTGATCTCGCGTGCTCGGTCGAGTTCGTCGCGCCGTGCAGTTGATGCGAAGGTCTTGCGTGCCGCGGTCGATGCGTATGTGCCACCGACCTTGACCCCCATTCGTGCGAGCCGAGCGTTACGGCCCTTCCGCGAAGTGCCCATTCTGGTCCGATCGAGGCGCCGTGAGGCGACAACGACGGCCGCTGCGAGCACACCGAGAATCCCGAGCCAAGTCAGCTTCTTCATGTTGAGGCTCCTCGGCCGACCACTGAATCGAGGGCGCGCAGGAGTGTCGGGACGAACCGGTTGGCGTGGGCCACGACCGCATCATGGTCGCCGTCGACGCGGAAGGCCTCAGCCTGCGAGATCATCTCGAACAACTTCACCTGTCGGGTCAGCGGGATGACGCGGTCGGCCATGGTGATCAGCACCGATGTCGGGACGTCGACGTCACCGATCCAGTCCGCACTTGAGAACCGCCCGATTGCCTTTCCGGCCTCGAGCACCGTCCGCCAGTCGTGACTTGCCGCTTCTTCGATCGCCCAGGGCTCCCACTGCTCGGTCTTGCGCTGCAAATAGACCTGCTCGGTGAGCCACTCGCGCGCCTGCTCGGGCGTGTATCGCGCAACTGTGGCGAGGCCAGCGAGGCCGAGGAACGAGAGTCGCTCGGGACGACGGTTGGAAAAGAACGGCGCGGTCGCACACAGAACGAGTCCGTCCACGCGGTCGGGGTGGCGACGCCACAGCAACTGCGCAATCGGTCCACCCATCGAATAACCGACCGGGATGAACGAGTCGATCCCCAGCTCGGTGGCAATGTCGGCAGCGTCGTCAGCGCAGTCTTCGAGCCGAAATGTCTTCTTCGTGCGGAGGCCAGCGGCGTGGCCGCGATGGTCGAACGCCACCACCCGATAGTGCTCGCCGAGTTGCTCGTAGCAGCGATACCAGTTGAGGTCGGCCGAGGCGGTCCAGCCGTGAAGGAGGACGATGGTGGGAGCGCCAGGGCGACCGCCGAAGTCGCGCACAAGCACGTCGCCGCGGTCCTCGAGGTGGACGAACTTGCCCTCGGGGACGACGGGCTTCTCGGCGGCTGCTTGGGGGAGGGGCTCGGCCGGTGGATCAGGGAGGGGTTCGGTCAACGGGCGACGCTCAGACCGACTCGACGCTCAGCACCTTGACGGTGAGCGCGCCGTTGGGGGCGTCATACGTGATCGACTGGCCGGCGGCTGCTCCGTCGAGTGCGGCGCCGAGCGGTGACGTGGCGCTGATGACGTCAGCACCGTCGATCTCTTCTTCCATGTTGCCGATCATGTAGCGCTCGGCCATGTCGTCGGAGTCGCCCTCGTAGACGATCGCGTAGACCTGGTTCTCGACGATCTCGGGTTCGTCGATGAGATATTCGAGCTGACGAATGCGGCCCTCCATGTGGCCCTGCTCGTCCTTCGCCGCGTGATAGCCGGCGTTCTCCTTGAGATCGCCTTCTTCGCGTGCTCGTTCGATCTTGTCGGCGACTTCGATTCGCCCACGCGTCGTGAGGTCGTGAAACTCTGCTTGCAGACGCTCGAGTGCTGACTTCGACAACTTCGCTCCTGCCATCGACCAGACGATACAAGTAACAAATGGGGTCAGGGCCCTTTCGTGACTCCGTTCATTGGCGGTGGAGCTGAGTAGCCTCGATCGTCGTATGACGCACAATATTGCAGTGATCGGGGGCGACGGCATCGGACCGGACGTCACCGCAGAGGCCATCAAGGTTGTCCGGGCTGCCGGAGTTGACATCGCCACGACTGAGTTCTATCTCGGCGGCGCCCGGTACCTGGAAGACGGCGAAATCCTGAGCGATGCGACGCTCGACGAGCTGCGGCCCTTCGATGCCATCCTGCTCGGCGCCGTCGGGCACCCTGACGTGAAGCCCGGCGTGATCGAGCGCGGGTTGCTGTTGAAGATGCGCTTCGAACTCGACCTCTACATCAACCAGCGACCGTTCCTTGGCACGGCACCGGGAGGCGACACGGAACACGACTTTGTGGTCATCCGCGAGAACACTGAGGGCCCATACGTCGGAGAGGGTGGAGCGCTGAGAGTCGGCACGCCGAACGAAGTCGCCACGCAAGGGTCGGTCAACACCCGCATGGGCGTCGAACGCTGCATTCGCTACGCCTTCGATCTGGCCGCCAGCCGGGAACGCAAGCACCTCACGCTGGTGCACAAGACCAATGTGTTGGCGTTCGCCGGCAGCTTGTGGGAGCGCACGTTCAACGAGGTCGCCGTCGACTATCCGCAGGTCGACACGGCGTACAACCACGTCGACGCCGCCTGTATCTACTTCGTGCAGGACCCGCATCGCTACGACGTGATCGTCACCGACAACCTGTTCGGCGACATCCTCACCGACCTCGGTGGTGCGGTGTCCGGTGGCATCGGCCTGGCCTCGTCGGCCAACCTCAACCCCGCCCGCACCGGTCCGTCGATGTTCGAGCCCGTGCACGGCTCAGCACCTGACATCACTGGCCAGAACAAGGCCAACCCGACCGCTGCCATCCTGTCTGCTGCGCTGATGCTCGACTTCCTCGATGAAGGTGAGGCCGCCGACCGGATTCGTGCCGCCTGCGCCGATCCGGTTACTGGCAGCACCACAGACGTCGGTGACGTCATCGCTGGACGCGTGGGACACTGACGCCATGCCCATCACACCCACACCGAAGATCTGGATGAACGGCGAGCTTGTCGACTGGGACCAGGCCCAGGTCCACGTGCTCACCCACACGCTGCACTACGGCACTGGTGTGTTCGAGGGCATTCGTGCCTACGAGACTGCCGACGGGCCGGCGATTTTTCGACTCACTGAGCACATCGAGCGCCTCTTCTCGTCAGCGAAGATTCTCGGTTTCGAGATCCCTTTCACCGTCGAGGAACTGATCCAAGCGACGAAGGACACGGTTGCCTCAACCGGTCTGGCGTCCTGCTACGTCCGCCCGCTGGCGTATCTCGGCTACGGCGAAATGGGCCTGAACACGCTGCCCTGCTCAACCGACGTCGCCATCGCCTGTTGGCCGTGGGGGGCGCTGCTCGGTGACGATGCCGTGCAGAAGGGTGTCCGCATGAAGATTTCGTCGTGGACCCGGCACGATCACAACACGATGCCGCCTGCCGCCAAGACGGTCGGCAACTACGTCAATTCGTCACTCGCGAAGGTCGAAGCGCTCAAGGCCGGTTACGACGAAGCAATCATGCTTGCCCCGAACGGCCTCGTCGCCGAATGTACGGGCGAGAACATCTTTGTCGCCCGCCAAGGCAAGTTGCTCACCCCACCGCTGTCGGCCGGAGCGCTCGAGGGCATCACGCAGAACACGGTGGCATCTCTTGCCGAGGATCTCGGCTTCGAAGTGCGCGTCGACAACATCGCCCGAAGTGATCTGTACATCGCCGAAGAGGCGTTCGTCTGTGGCACCGCCGCGGAGGTCAGCTCGATCAACTCGGTCGACGAGCGCGAGATCCCGTGCCCCGGTCCGATGACGCTCGCGTTGTCCGAGGCCTACCTCGCCACCGTGCGCGGTGAGAACCCCAAGTACAAATCCTGGAACGAACTCGCCGTCTGACCTGAGTTCCTCTCGTTTGCGCACCCACAATGCGTCGTCGGCGACACGTGGTGGGTACGCAAACGGGCGATGGCGTCAGCGGGCGAGGGCCTGGCCGATCTCGATCACTGACCGCAGGTCTTCACGGGCCAGCTCCAGGGTCGGGCCGGGGAAGAGGCTGACGTCGTCGGCGCCGGCATCGCCCAGCGCTTCGATGTGGGTCACCACATCGTCGAGGGTGCCGATGGCGCCGATGTTGGTCCACCAGTCGTCAGGGAAGTCGGTGATGGCTGCGTCTCCGTGCGCTTCAAAACGTTCGATCATCTCATCGAAGTGCGGGTGGGCCTTGATTGTCGCTTCGGGTTGAGCGAGCAGCCCGGCGACGAACGGGCGCATTGCCTCATGGGTCAACTTGCGGTTCGGGATCAGGCAGAGCGCACTGAACACCGAGGTGCGGAAATTGTCGGGTGATCCGGCCCGTTCGATCGATTGCCGCACGTACGCCGGGCCAGCGCCTTCCGCCAGCACGACACCGTCGGCGACGCGTCCAGCCAACGCGAGCGACTTTGGCCCACGCACACCGGCCAGCACTGGCGGCACGTGCGTCGGTGCCGGGTCCAGCGCCACCTCGCGCATCGTCACTTCGCGGCCCTCGAAGTTGACCGTCTCGCCGTGGAGCAGTCGACGGACGGTGCTGATCACCTCGTCGAGGGTCGTGAGCGGTGATGGTGTGCGGGCACCCATCTGCTCCATCCAGTCCTGCACGCCGTGCCCGATGCCAGCGAGCAATCGACCAGGTGCCAGCTCGGCCAGCGTGGCGATCTCCATAGCGGTGACGGCGGCGTTGCGTGCCACGGCGGGCAGGATGCCGATGCCGACCTGCAGTCGTTCAGTGCGAGCGAGGGCCGTGGCGGCGAGCGAGATGCCCGCGGTGGAGAAGCAGTCTTCGATCACCCACAGCTGATCCACACCGCCTGCCTCGAGCCCCTCCGCGAACTCGACCACGGCGGTCGCGGGCAGCGACCGATCAAAGC
>CAXMZV010000146.1:0-8672 GCA_964199985.1 Candidatus Ilumatobacter isfjordensis
GCTACACTCTTTCCCTACCCGACGCTCTTCCGATCTGGCTACGTGCTGCGTCGAATCATCCGACGTGCGGTGCGTTTCGCCTACCTGCTCGGCACTGACAAGCTCGTCATGCCACGGCTGGTCGATGTTGCCGGACAGGTGATGGGCGGCGCGTACCCCGATGTGGCCAAGAACATAGGCTTCATCACCGACGTCATCGGTAAAGAAGAAGAACGCTTCCGCCATACACTCAAGAACGGCCTGGCAATCCTCGACGGTGAACTGAACGATGACACCGACAAGCTGTCGGGTTCGACGGCGTTCCTGCTGCACGATACGTACGGCTTCCCACTCGAACTCACACAGGAGATAGCCAGCGAGCGCAGTATCGAGGTTGACCTCGACGGCTTCAACGCTGACATGACCGCACAGCGCGAGCGCGCCAAGGCGGCCCAGAAGGGCGTCGCCGACGCCGGGGCGATCGAGGGCTTCCGTGACGTGCTCGACCAGT
Source organism: Candidatus Ilumatobacter isfjordensis (assembly GCA_964199985.1). Lineage (GTDB taxonomy): Bacteria > Actinomycetota > Acidimicrobiia > Acidimicrobiales > Ilumatobacteraceae > Ilumatobacter_A > Ilumatobacter_A isfjordensis. Next base: position 491 of record CAXMZV010000146.1, read on the forward strand.
TCGGAGTCACCGAGTTCGTCGGCTACACCGACGACTATGCGGACTGCCGGGTGCTCGCCATCCTCGATGGACCAGACGACGCCGATGGCAATGCAACGGTCGACATTTTCATCGACCGCAGCCCGTTCTACGCCGAATCGGGTGGACAGATCGGCGACACCGGCACGATCACGACCGACGCCGGAACGGCCACCGTGCTCGACACGACGTTCGCGTTGCCCAACCTACGGCGCCACAACGCGCGCATCACTGACGGCACCGTCACAGCGGGCCAGACCGGAACGGCGTCGATCGACGTGCTGCGCCGCGACGCCATCCGTCGTAACCACACCGCGACACACCTCCTGCACTACGCACTGCGCCACGTGCTCGGCGACCACGTCAAGCAGGCCGGCTCGATGGTGGGCCCTGACCGGTTGCGATTCGACTTCTCGCACTACGACGCCGTGACGCCGGCGCAGATCAAGCAGATCGAAGACATCGCCAACCACGAAACGCTCGGCAACATGCCGACGCGCATCTTCGAGACAACCAAGGACGAGGCCGAGGCGCTCGGCGCCATTGCATTCTTCGGCGACAAGTACGGCGACATCGTGCGCGTGCTCGAGGCTGGATCCACCATCGAGTTGTGCGGTGGCACGCACGTTCGCGCCACCGGCGACATCGGTACCATCAAGGTCGTCAGCGAGTCGTCGATCGGCTCGAACCTGCGCCGCATCGAGGCGGTCAGCGGCGACGCCAGCGTGGCGCTGCTGCAGCGCGACGAGGAGCTCATTGCCGCGGTGGCGCAGATGGTCGGCACACAGGCCGACGACTTGCTTGGTGGCGTGCAGCGCAAGGTCGACGAGGTCAAGGGTCTGCAGGACGAGATCAAGACGTTGCGGTCTCAGCTCGCCGCCGGTCGTGCCAGTGAACTCGCCGACATTGCCGTCGATGGCGTCGTCGTCACCCAGGTCGACGGGCTGCCGCCAAGCGATTTGCGTGAATTGGCAATCGCCGTGCGCCAGACGCCGGGGATTCAGGTCGTGGTATTGGTCGGCGAGACCGACACCGGGGGCGTGTCACTCGTTGGTGCTGTGGCTCCGGGCAACCCGAAGCCTGCGTCGCTGCTCATCAAGGACGCAGCCCGCGCTGTTGGAGGCGGCGGCGGCGGCAAGGGCGACATCGCGACGGCGGGCGGCAAGGACCCGTCGGGCATCGCGGAGGCTCTGCGCATTGCTGCGGAGGCCGTTCCCCAGGTCCTGTGAGTCGCGTCCTGTGAGCATTCCCGGTGTCCGAGCGCTCGGCATCGATCTCGGTTCCAAGCGTGTCGGTGTTTCCGTCAGCGATCTGTCCGGCATTCTCGCGTCAGCCCTGACCACCGTGCACCGGTCGAAGTCGCGGCGCCATGACCATGCCGAGATCGCTCGGCTGGTGAAGATCGAGGAGTGCGAGGTCGTTGTCGTGGGCTTGCCGCTGTCGCTTGACGGCTCTGAGGGCCCAGCTGCCAGGGGTGCCACCAAGGAAGCGAAACAGCTGGCTACCGTAGTCGGCGTGCCTGTAGAGATGTATGACGAGCGGTTCACCACGGTGACTGCCGAGCAGGCGATGCGCGAGGCCGGCCTCAGTGGTCAGCGGCAGCGCAAGATCGTCGACGAGATGGCTGCCGCCGTGATGCTGCAAGCGTGGCTTGATCACCGTCGCAACACGTGGGGCAGATCATGACGCAGCTTGATCCGCTGCTGCCTGAGGCACAGGTCGATCCAGACAATCGGCCAGCGATGGACTGGCCGACCGATCCGTGGGACTCCACCGATCAGACTGGCCAGGTCGAGCGGCTTCGTCGGCAGACGCGGCCACTGAAGTGGGTCGCGTACACCGGAATGGCGCTGATCCTCGTCATGATTCTCATCGCCGGCTTGGTCGGCTGGTGGTATCTGGGCAAGATCAACCCGACCGGTGATCCTGGAGAGCTGCAGAACTTCCAGATCGCTGAAGATGCGACCTTCGAGTCATTGACCGAGCAACTCGTCGACGACGGCTTCATCTCCGACGCTGGAGTGTGGGAGCGCTACGTCGAGCGCGACGACGACGGCCTCGAGATCATCCCTGGCTTCTACCAGTTGCGGCCCAACGACCACATGGGCAACGTCCTCGCTCGTTTGAAGACGCCGCCGGCGCAGACGACGACCAATGTCACGTTCCCCGAGGGCTTCACGATCGATCGCATGGGGCGTCGCGTCGACGCGGTGATCGAGCGCATGGTCGAGCCCGAGTTCATTGCTGCAGCCACAGCGTCGAACGTCAGGGCGAAGTGGTTGCCGCCCGGCACGGGCACCCTCGAAGGTTTGCTGTTCCCCGACACCTACTCGGTGTCCAACGCCGACTCCGAAGCACAACTCATCGAGCGAATGGTCAGTTTGATGGAGCGTGTTGGGGAGCAGGAAGACATCGAGTCGAAGGCAGCGCAGCTCGGCTACACCCCCTATGAGGCACTGATCGTCGCGTCGATGATCGAACGCGAGGCGGCCGTTCCAGAGGACCGAGCGAAGATCTCCCGGGTCATCCTCAATCGGCTCGCGGTCAGCCGCCTCGACCCGGAAGCTCCCTTCCTGCTCCAGATCGATGCGTCGGTGTACTACGGCCGTGACCAGACCGGTGGCGACCCCAACCTCGACTTCAGTGTGCTCCGCCAGGTCGACACCCCATGGAACACCTACACGCGACCTGGCCTGCCACTCACACCGATCGCGAACCCGGGACGAGCGTCGATCAGAGCCGCACTGAATCCTGCGCCGAACCCGGCGCCGGGTGATCCGATCTGTCAGGACCTCGCAAATCCGTCCGAATGCTTCTACTTCTTCTACGTACTCGCTGAAGAAGACGGCAGTCACGCCTTCTCGGCAACCTTCGAGCAGCACGAGGCGAACATCGTCCGGTACGCCGGCGTCGAGTTCGGCGGCTGATGACCACCGTGCAACACGCCGGGCCTCGCATTGCCGCAGTCATCGGCTCGCCGGTTGCGCACAGTCTGTCGCCGGTCATCCATCAGGCGGCCTTCGACGCAGCGGGCGTCGCCTGGGTGTATACGGCGTTCGAGATCGCCCCGGGGAGTGCTGGCGAGGCAATCGCCGCAATGCGCCTGCTGGGTCTCGCTGGGCTGTCCGTGACGATGCCGCACAAGTCTGACGTTGCTCGCATGGTCGATCGTCTCGAGCCAGCCGCCCGGGCACTCGCTGCGGTCAACACCGTCAGCTGGGATGGAGATGACCTCGTGGGTTCGAGCACCGACGGGGCTGGATTTGTCGCCTCGCTCGCGGAGGCTGGTGTCGACGTCACCGCTGCTCGTGTCGCCGTGATCGGTGCAGGGGGCGCGGCGCGTTCGGTCATCGATGCGCTCGGTCGTGCAGGCGCATCCGACATCACGGTGCTCAATCGGACGCGGGATCGTGCTGAGCAGGCCGCCACGCTGTCACCAGCAGCATCTGTCGGGATCGTCAGTGATGTGACGCGAGCGGACATCGTGGTCAACGCAACGAGTGTGGGTATGGGCGTCGAACCCGACGATGCCACCTTCGACGACATGGCCTGCGACCCCGGTCTGTTGCGTGCCGGGCAGATCGTTGCCGACCTGGTGTACCACCCCCTCGAAACAGCGTGGATGGTTGCTGCTGCTGACATTGGCGCGTCGACGATCGACGGACTCGGCATGCTCGTACATCAGGCTGCACTGCAGCAGGAGCGTTGGCTCGGCCACCGCCCCGATGCTGCGCCGATGCGTGCGGCGGCTGTCGCCGAACTGGCTGCCAGGCAAAACGCTCCCAGATAGCCTGACTCGATGCTTCGCTATCTCACCGCCGGTGAAAGCCATGGCCAGGGCCTCGTGGTCATCATGGAAGGCCTGCCAGCCGGCCTCGAGATCACGGTCGAGGAGATCCAGGCCGAGATGGGCCGTCGTCGACTCGGTTACGGCCGCGGACCGCGCCAACGCTTCGAAGCTGACGAACTCACGCTGATCGGTGGCGTCCGCCACGGCCGCACGTTGGGGTCGCCAGTCGCGATCGAGATCAAGAACAGTGAGTGGTTCCGCAGCGACAAGTGGCACGAAGAGATGAGCCCGGCGCCGGGTGAAACCAAGGATCCGCTCACCCAGGTCCGCCCTGGCCACGCCGACTTGGCGGGCATGCAGAAGTACGGGTTCACCGATGCGCGTGACGTGCTCGAACGGGCCAGCGCCCGAGAGACCGCGGCACGTGTGGCCGCTGGCGCCGTGGCGAAGAAGCTGCTCAAGGCACTCGACATCGACGTGATCTCGCACGTCATCCAGATGGGTGACGCCCGAGTCCCGCCGTCGGCGGCTCGGCCGACGCCCAGCGAACTCGATCGCGTCGACGAGAACCAGGTTCGTTGCTTCGACATCGATGCGTCCGAGGCAATGATCACTGCCATCAAGGCAGCAGCGAAGGAAGGCGACTCGCTCGGCGGTGTCGTCGAAGTGCTGGCGTTTGGCGTGCCTGTCGGCCTCGGCAGCCACGTCCACTGGGACCGCAAGATCGACGCGGCATTGGCGCAGGCCGTGATGAGCATTCAAGCGGTGAAGGGCGTCGAAATCGGCGACGGCTTCGACGTGGCCGGACGACGGGGGAGTGCCGCACACGATCCGATCAGCTGGGACTCCGAGGCGAACGAATATCGGCGTGGCAGCACTCTGGCGGGCGGTACCGAAGGCGGTATGACGACCGGCGAACTCGTGGTGGTGCGTGCAGCGATGAAGCCACTGGCCACGCTGAACAAGCCGACGCTCGAAACGGTCGACACCGCCACCAAGGAGTCGGGCGTGTCGTTCAAGGAGCGCACCGACGTGACGGCTGTTCCGGCGATGGGTGTCGTCGCCGAGACGATGGTGTCACTGGTGCTGGCAACCGAAGCCCAGCGCAAGTTCGGCGGCGACTCGATGGACGAGTTCGTGCGCAACGCCCAGTCCTTCAGCGCCAACTTGTCGTGAGCGTCAGCGGCCCGAAGCACCTGGTGCTGGTCGGGATGATGGGCGCTGGGAAATCGTCGGTCGGACGTGTGCTCGCCCGCAAGCTCGATCGGCCGTTGCTCGACTCCGACGAGTTGATTGAACATCGCACCGGTCGCACTGTCCGCGAGATCTGGTCGACGGACGGCGAGGCTGCGTTTCGAGAACTGGAGACGCAGGCACTCGTTGATGCGCTGGGCGACGACGAGCCGTCGGTCGTCGCCGCGGCCGGTGGTGTCGTGCTCTCTGAGGCCAACCGGGTGGCGCTTGCTACAAGTGATGCTCATGTGGTCTGGCTGCTTGCCAACGTCGAGATCCTGATCGATCGAGTCAAGAACGGAGCGCACCGCCCACTCCTCGACGATGACCCTGAGGCGATGCTGCGCAGAATGTACGCCGACCGCGAGTCGCTGTATCAAGAGGTCGCCGACGCCATCGTGTCGGTCGACCATCGAACCGTGCACGACGTAGCTCAGGCGGTACTCCGATGCGCCGGTTGAACGTTCCGCTCGGCGACCGCAGCTACGACGTGGTCGTCGGTCGGGGAGTGGCAGCCGAACTGTCGTCGTTGCTCCCTGAGACAGCCAAGCGGGCTGCGGTGATCACTCAGGAGGGCATTCCCGCCGAGATCGAACTGCCCGGCGTCGATGTCGAGACGTTCGTCATCGGCCAAGGCGAGGGCGCCAAGACGCTCGACACGATCGAGACGTTGGTGCGCTGGTTCGCCCGGATGGGCCTGACTCGCAACGACGTGGTGATCGGCGTCGGCGGCGGCATGGTCACCGACGTGGCCGGATTTGCCGCGTCGACGTGGCACCGAGGCATTCCCGTGGTGCACGTGTCGACGAGTCTGCTCGGCATGGTTGACGCGGCGATTGGCGGCAAGACCGGCGTCAATCTGCCCGAGGGCAAGAACCTCGTCGGCGCGTACTGGCAGCCATCCGGGGTGCTGTGCGACCTCGAGTTTCTCGATACATTGCCGCCGCGCGAGATGCGTTGCGGTCTCGGTGAGATGGCCAAGTACCACTTCCTGACTGGCGACGATCTCTTGGCGATGGATCTCGAGGCACGAGTCGCCCGGTGCATCGAGATCAAGGCCGACGTCGTTGCGTCGGATGAACGAGAGGGCGGTCGGCGAGCTCTGCTCAACTACGGGCACACCTTTGCGCACGCGCTCGAGATCGCCACCCAACACGAACTCGCACACGGCGAAGCGGTGGCGATCGGTCTGATTTACGCAGCCGAGCTGGGATTCGAACTCGGCCGCATCGACGCCGCCAGAGTCCAGGAGCATCGGGCAGTGGTCGCGGGCGAGTACGACTTGATGACCAACCCGCCGCCGGGCCTCGATGCCGATGAGTTGGTTGCGCTGATGTATCGCGACAAGAAGGCCTTGGGATCAGGGCTGACCTTCGTGCTCGACGGACCGCAAGGCGTCGAAGTCGTCCCAGGTGTCGACGAGGCGCCCGTTCGGGCCGTCATGGCGCGCATCCTCGGCTGAGTTCGCGACCTTCAGAGAATCTCATCACCATTGGGGGCGTAGGTGTGCCATGTGCCGTCGGGAGACCGGATGACCCGGTAGCCCTGCTCTTTCACCACGTTGTGGCGACGGCAGAGCGGGCCACCGTTGTTCGGAGCGGTCGGCCCTTGCCCCTTCCAGCCGAGCGAATGGTCCGCGTCGCACCAGGTAGTCGGCCGGTCGCACCCCACCCAGGCGCATTTGTCCTCGAGGAGCATCACGGCCTCACGTGCTGGGCCGGTGAAGAGACGGGACCGGCGGCCCATGTCGATGACCACACTGGCAGCGTCGGTCACCACGCGGCGAACGTGTGCCCACATCGCGCAGTTGACGATGGAGCGTGGGTGCACCGGAACGCCCGATGCAGTCCGCGACACGACCTCGCGGTGGCGGTCCGGGTCGATTGGTTCGTCGAAGATGATTGATCGAACCGTGTAGTGATCGATCAGGAAGTTCACCGTCGGAAGGGCGGCAGTACCAGAGCCGTTTGCGGCTGCTGACCGGGCCATGGCGATCAACGCATCGCACCGTCGCTGCTCCTCAGTTCGGCGGAGATCGGCCATGGCCACCGACTTTGCGCTGGTGCCCATCCGGTCGGTGGCTTCGCGCCAGTCCTTGCGCCACTCGACGTCGACCAAATGGGCGAAGACCTCGTTGAACTCGGCCCCGCCGATCTCATCGAGTCGGCCCTGCAGGCTCCAACCGCCAGTGTCGAGAGCAACCAGCGACACCGATCGCCGTGCCGTGGCGCGCTCGGCCTTCGCCAACGCGCCCACCGGATCAGCGAGCGATTCCCACATCAGCGCACGCCGCTCGAACTCGGCGTAGCTGCAGTCGAGTGCGTCGCACCACAATTCTTTCGAGGCCGACGCGAGGCGATTGCGTTCGATGCGCGGGTTGGACGCAATCCGGGCCATCAATCGGAACTGGGCCGTACCGATCAGCCCCGCCGCAAGCCCACCGACCCAACGATCGAGGACCGGGCTCTGCCGAGCCATCTGCACCCGTTGGTAGGCCTCCGGCCCGGACAGTTGCACCCGATGCTTGAGGTAGGCGGTCGTGCTGAAGAACCCCACTGAGCGGAACGGTTGTGTCCGATCGACGTGCCCGGCGACCGACACCGCGGCGGCGTCCGCTGCCCGTCGTACCTGCTCCGTGCCGACGACGAGGATCTCAGTGGTCTCTGCATCGAGCTGGTCGAAGTCGATGTCGGCCAGTTCGTCGAGAGCCAGCGTTGCGCGCCACAGCAGTGTCTCGATCGTCTCCAGCGTGGGAAGCGCCTCGCCGGGTTCGAGAAGCCGCCACTCGATCGGCCCGGTTGGTGTGCACTCGATTTCGGCACGATCGACGTCGATTTCACCCGCCACTTCTGGCCGAGGAAGCGCCACCAAGGTCATGTGATCCACCATAGAGATGGTGTGTCACAGAGTTGGTGGAAGATGCGCTTCGGACGAGAGACCGTGCCGTGTCAGGCAACGTTCACCTCGATGTCGGCCGTTCGCGTCGATGACCACTCGCGGGTGTTGAAGTTGCTGTCGAAGCGACACCGCGACCTCGGCCGACCTGGGCCCGGGAGGACGAACCAGGAACGACTCTGACTCCAGCGTGACCGGCTCTACATCCTGAACAGCCGGCTTTTCGGACAAGTCACTCCCGAACCC
>CAXMZV010000147.1:0-8651 GCA_964199985.1 Candidatus Ilumatobacter isfjordensis
TTTGGCGGTCTCACTCGGGTCGCCGGCAGCATCCTTGAGAGCAACGATGTTGGTGACCTCATTTGCGAGGCGGATCAGCGTCGAGTTCGACATCTTGCGGCCGGTGCGCTTCGGGATGTCATACAGAATGACAGGGAGGTCCGTGCTTGATGCGATCGCTCGGAAGTGGACTTCGATGCCGGTCTGCGAAGGCCGGCTGTAATACGGGCTGACACCGAGGATTCCGGCAATGCCGAGCTTGCTCGCCTCTGCCGTGAGCCCGATGTCCTGTCGGGTATTGGACCCCGTCGTGCCTGCAATGACCGGCACGGTCACTGCAGCGGAAATCGCTTCGAAGAGCGAGAGCTTCTCGTCGATCGACAGCGTGGCCGACTCGCCGGTGGTCCCCGCAACGACGAGAGACTCGTTGCCTTCGGCCACGAGCCACTTTGCCAGTGCGACGGCAGCGTCGATGTGGAGTTCGCCTGCCTCATCGAAGGGGGTCACCATCGCCACCGACACACGTCCGAAGCGTGGCATCAGCGCGTCCCTCTGATTTCGGGTCTGGGCGTGTCCGTGCTCATCACGGCACAGAATCTATTGCATCGAACCGGCGATGACGCGTCCGCGTTTGATCTAAAATGATCCCTCAGCGGACCGATCGATGCCCTGGGTGAGGATCAAGTCTTCGTGCAGCTCCATCCAGGCGTCGTGATAGCTGCCACACATCACGCCGGTGAACATGTTCGTCTCGCCGCCCTGCAGGCGGACCAGAGTCTGCGAAAGCCGCGGCGCGTAAGGCGCAAGCCGTTCGAGCACGTCACCCATTGCCTCGACGACCGGCTGCGCCTGTTCGTTGAGGGCCGCCAGTCGGCTGATGACTCCACCGTCGTAGGCCGCATCGCCGTGGTCGTTCACTTCTCCGTTGCGCAGTTGCCAGTCACCGCACAGTTCTTTGAACGAGCCATTGATCTTGAGGAAGGACTCATAGGACGGACCCAGCTCAACGATGTCGGCTCCGGTCAGATCGGCGCCAAGTTGGTCGGGATACGCGGTGCGACCATCTGGGGTGAGCTGCCACAAGCCCCGCGCCTCACGGAATTGCACATGCGCCCCAGCCAGCAACGTTGCGAGGTGCGCGTCGACCTCATCAGGAGACTGGTCCGTCATCTCGGCGAGCGTGTCGACGGTGGCGAAACCCTTGATCCGAAGAGCGTGCAACGTCCGAAATGCAGGTGTCGAGCTGTGCGCCATGGCGGCGAGACTAGTGAACGACGTCACGTCCCGATTGCACGGAACGAAGAGTCAGGTCGGCTTCATCGGTCGCAATTGCCGGTCGTCGGCAACGCCACCAGACGTACCACGCCGTTCCGGTGACGATCGGAATCACGTAGGTGATGAATCGGTAGACGAGGACGGCCGCGAGCGCCACTTCGGTGTCGACACCAGCAGCGACGAGCGCACCGGTCACGCCTGCCTCGATCACTCCAACACCGCCGGGGGTCGGTGCGAGCGAGCCGAGAATGTGGGCGACGAAGAACACCCGGGCGAACTCCGACACTCCGAGTTCGTCACCGACCCCCAACCCTTGCAGCGCGACCCACAAGATGACTGCACCCGTGCCCTGCGCCACGAGCGTGCGGAGCAGCAGTCCGGACGGACGACGGGCGATCGATCGCAAGCCGTCGCGGATGTCGTCGACGATGCGCACCGCAAGCTGACGATCGGACGCCGCCGGGTCGACATCTCCGAGCACCGCCGGCCACCGGGCGACGACCCACTCGCTGCGATCGGCGACGAAGCGATGGGCGCGTTCGGACCGCAGCATCACGGACCAGAAGAGCACCGCTCCACCGAGCACGGCGGCGCAAACCGAGATGATCACGAGGTCGGCGAGATCCGCACTGCCGCCCACCATGTCGACCACGGCGGCGACGAGTGGATACCCCCAGCTGACGCAGGCCGTCGCCACACCTGATGCGACCAACATCACGATGAAGCGGGTCCCGGTGACGCGGCGCTCGCGAGCGAGCTGCCACCGCAGCACCGTGGCGATGGGTCCGCCCGCTGGGATGGCTTTGCTCGCTGCGGCTCCGACGTCGCTGATCATCGCGGACCGCGTCAATGTCAACTCGGGCAGCAGCGAGCGGATGACTTCAGCACGCGACACCCGTTCGACGACAGCGAGCGCGGCCAGCACGAGCACCGTCGCCGTCGCCGTCGACAGTCGCCCGATCTCCCCGATCGCATCGATGATCGTCTGACGCTGAAACACGACCGCAGCGACGAGCACAACGGCCACGAGCAACGCTGCCGCTCCGCGGACCCTGGGTTCTTCGATCAGGCGTCGCACTGCGGTGAACGTAGAAGGCCCGCACCGGGATCGATGAACGGTGCACTGATTGTTCTCAAGACCGCAACAGTTGCGGTCTCGTCGCTCAACTCTGGCGGCTGACGCCGTCGGCGATCGCAGCCGCTGCAACTGCAGCAGCGACAGCCATCGAGACCGAGCGATCGAAGACCGACGGCATGATGTTGTCCTCGGTCAGTTCCTCATCCGACACCGACTCGGCAATTGCCTTGGCAGCAGCCAGCTTCATGTTCTCGGTGATGTCAGTGGCCTGCGCGTCGAGCGCGCCGCGGAAGATGCCGGGGAAGGCAAGCACGTTGTTGATCTGGTTCGGATAGTCACTGCGACCCGTCCCCATCACGCGCACGAGGTCGCCGACGAGTTCGGGGCGAATCTCCGGATCGGGATTGGCCATAGCGAAGACGATCGGGTCGGCGTTCATGTTGCCAATGTCGTCGACGGTCAACACGTCGGGTGCGCTCACCCCGATGAATACATCGGCACCGTGCATCACATCGGACAGTTCGCCCTGCTTGCCATCCGGATTGGTGTTCTCGGCAAACCACTGCTTCCAGCTGTTGAGGCCGTCGCGTCCGTCGTAGACAGCGCCCTTGCTGTCCACACCAACAATCTTCGTGGCACCGGCTCCGAGCAGAATCTTGCCGATCGCGACGCCAGCGGCACCGACCCCAGAGATCACGATCGACAGGTCGGCCATGTTCTTGCCGGTGATACGCAGGGCGTTCTCCACCGCGGCCAATGTGACGACCGCCGTGCCGTGCTGATCGTCGTGGAAGATCGGAATGTCGAGTGCTTTCTTGAGCGCCTCTTCGACCTGGAACGCACCGGGAGCGGCGATGTCTTCGAGGTTGATCCCACCGAAGGTCGGAGCCAGACGGATGACCGTCTCGATGATCTCCTCGGGCGATGACACGTCCAGGCAGATCGGGAACGCATCGACGCCACCGAACTCCTTGAACAGCAGCGCCTTGCCCTCCATCACCGGCATGGCGCCCTTCGGGCCGATGTCGCCGAGACCGAGCACCGCCGTGCCGTCCGAAACGATGGCGACGGTGTTCTTGCGAATCGTGTACTGGTCGGCGAGGCGCTCGTCAGCAGCAATGGCGTTGCAGACCCGAGCGACACCCGGGGTGTAGGCCATGGACAAGTCGTCCTGATCGCCCACCGGCAAGAGCGAGAGCACCTCGATCTTGCCGCCTTCGTGCATCCGGAACGTCCGGTCGTGCCAGTCCTCCAGGGTGACGCCGTCGGTCGCGACGACCGCCGCGACGACGTCCTGCTGGTGATCGACGCTCCTGCAGTTGACCACGATGTCGCGCTCGAGTTCCTGCCCCTTGGCGACGAAGCCCTCGATCGCGAAAATATTGCCGCCTGCCCCACCGATTGCCGAACAGAGACGACCGAGGACACCCGGCACGTTGTCGAGGGTGACGTCGAGAGAGATCGAGTACTGCGTTGCGGTGGGCATTGACATAAGGCGCCGAATCTATCCCCTCGAGGCGATGCTGCTCGCGAGTGGAGCCGGCGCACAGTGTGCGCCGGCTCCACATGCCCACGGCAGCGGGCATTCAACGATGTCTTGCTCAGGAATGGTCGTGCCCCCTGAGCGAAGCGACCTCGCGGATCCTGATCGACTGGAACCGCAAGACCTCGATGATCGTGCCGAGCCCCAACGTAATGCCGACGAGGTAGAGGGCGACACCCATACGGCGAAGCCCTGCTGCGGCTACTGCCGTCGCGGCGTTGTCGACGAGGTCGGCTGGGTTGGCGCCGTCGAAGGCTCCGACCGCAACGAAGTTCGTCACGATGCCTGCCCCCATCGTCATCATGCCCATCGCCATGAATGCCAGCATCGCCTTCGCTGTGCCCGGCATCTTCAGCGTTTGGACCTCTGATCCGCTGGTCTCCTGGACGTCACCCCCGCCTCGGCGGAACACGCCGAGGATGCGGGCGACGGCGAAGGTGATCGCCGAGAAGATGCCGAGGAAACCGATGAACATGAAGCCGGGAACCAGATGGCTGAAGTCTTGCAGCGCAGCCGCATCGCTCCGGTCGGTCGCCGCCTCGGCGATCGCCAGCACGAATCCGATCGTCCAGCCCGTGAGGGCCAGTGCGAACATCGGCAACCAGAGTCGGCCTCCGGCTCGTTGCGGCAAGTTCTCGCCGAGTGAATGCTCCGAGCCCACCGTCTGGAAGGTGTCGTCGCGGGCCACTGGATGCGTGACCTCTTGGGTTGTGTGTGTGGACACTGATCGATGTGTTGCAGTGGTCATGTCTTTCTCCTCACTTGCCAGTCCGGATGATGGTGTTCACCCGGTCGAATTGGAATCGCAGGATGTTTCCGATCGTGATCAGCGCCAGGACGATGCCTGCGAGGATCAGACCGAGTGCCAGCTCACGGAACGGGCCGAGCCAGTTGGCCCAGGACGAGAACGAAGCCGGATCGTCGGCGACGCCCAAGGCGACGAGGTAGCCGACGAACTGGGCGACTCCCGCCATCATTCCCATCATCATCAAGACGACGAACGCCTTGGCGGTGGCTGGCATCTTCAGTGTCGTCACTCGGAGCCCGAGGCTCGACTGCACCTCACCGCCACCCTCTCGGAGGCCGGCCAGAATCGTGCCGAGGAGGAACGCGATCCCCGCCAGCAGGAACGTCTCACCGAGGAATTCGACACCCTGGGTGAATGCAGCCGCTTGACGGAACGATTCGGTTCCTGGCGTTTCGTTCGCCCAGACCAACGACGAGATCAGCCCGGTCATGAGCGCCATGGCCCCCATCGCAAGGCTCGGTCGCCACATGAATCGTGCCAACCTGTGGATCGGCAGAAGCTTGGGCGGCTCCGTCGTCACCGTGGCTCGTCCGAAGTCGGTGTCGACGACGCCGTCGACTCGGCCTTCGGCCGGCACCGGCGCCTCGTCTGTGTGTCCGTGGAGCCGACGGAGCGACGCTTTGATCGCATCGACTCGGTACCAGAGGCGCACGATGATGCCCATGAGCATCACGGCGATCGCAATCTTGATCACTCCGAACGAGAAGATCGACAGTCCGAACGTCCATGCCAGCGTTTCGGCAAACGAGTTCTGCGCGTCAATTCCCGCCGCCGCCACGAAGTTGGCGATCACGGAGATGGTTGCACCCATCAAGCCGATCATCGCCAAGATCAAGCCGATCACTCGATAACGGGATTTCTTGGTGCCGTCCTGTGCCGAAGTCGGCCGGGCGGCGAGCTGCATCACAGCTGTCATTGGTTTCCCCTTTCGTCAGAGCCCCTCGACGAGGAGCTGTCAACAAAGAGAACCGGCCGCACCCGGAGTGCCGTCCGCGAATGCGGCAAATGTGACAAAGCGAGTCGACAGGCTGCGTTCGTTCAGTCGTCGGTGTCGTCGATCAGCGACACCAATCCAGCCCGATCGATGAGTTCGATCTTGCGGTAGCGCAGCGCAATGAGATCTGCCGACTCAAGCGACTTCAACACTCGTTGCACACTGGCGCGCGGCACGCCGACCAGCTCGGAGAGGTGGCTGTGAGTCAGTCGCACGGCGTTGTCGGCGCCCTCCTCACGCAGCAAGATCGATGCGAGCTGCGACTCCAGACCGCCGGCCAGCAGGTCGACGAGCCGATTCTGGAGGCCGGCCATGCGCTCGGCCAACGAGATGAACCAGCGGCGAGCGACGAGCGGGCGCGTCTGCAGCAGCTCGAACAGCGCGGCGGTCTCGATCGACAGCACGGACGAGTCCTCGACGGCGCGCGCATCGAACGGCTCAGCATCGCCGAGCAGCGCGGGCACGTCACCGAACACGTCTCCTGGCCGCAGCAGCTGCAGCATCACCCGTCGACCGTTGACGAGCCGAGAGAGCTCGACAGCACCGGATCTGACGATGTGCACTTTCGCCGCCGCGTCGCCCCGCTTGAACACGAAGGTTCCGCTGGCGTAGGCCTGTTCGCCCATCTCATTCGCGAGCTGTTCGACATCGCCCTTGTTGAGCGGCGCCTTGCGGCCCCGGCTGAGACAACAGGCGAGCCAGGCTCCCGAGCGAGACAAGCGATCGTTCACCTTCGGCACGTCAACCAACCTGTCTGCTGACAGCATCACTCGTGCTGCTGCGGTTCATACGGAGAACAACACCGGTCGTTGCTGATGTGTTCCATGCCACTCCGGACACTCCAAGATCGTCGGCGCGACGCAAGACGCGCCGATGCAGCTGCCCCCGCTCTGACAAACGGTCAGTGCAGCGACGTCAGTGGCCGGCTATCGGGGCGGGGGCTTCTTGGCCGAGTTCGAACTTCAGGAACTCTTCGCTGGTGTCTTCCCAGTCCTCGAACTGGATGACACCCATCTCCTCGAACCGGCGACGCAGCCACTGGTCATTGCGGTCGAGCAGCCCAAGCTTTTTGCTGTTCGGCACGATTTTGCTGAACAACATCTGCTGGAAGAGATCGCGAGTGGGGTCGCGCAGCACGATCGGCAGCACGTCTTTCGGCGCCACGCCCATGCGCTCCCAGACCTCTTGGGACAGGAAGCGGTCACGCATGCGCACCGCGGCCTCGAACGCAAACTCCTGGCGATCCATCATCTCGGCGTCGGTCATCTCGTCGTAGACCTCCTTGAGTGACAGCACGCCGAATGCGACGTGGCGCGCTTCGTCGGCCATCACGTAGCGGAGCAGCTTCTTCAACAACGGCTCGTCGGTCATCTGATGCATGAATCCGAACGCAGCGAGGGCGAGGCCTTCGACCATCACCTGCATGCCGAGGTAGGTCATGTCCCACCGGCTGTCGTTGATGATGTCGTCGAGCAGCATCCGGAGGTGTGCGTTGACCTGGTAGCCGCCGCCCATCTTCTCGTCGAGGTACCGACCAAACACCTCGACGTGCCGAGCTTCGTCGACGACCTGCGTGGCCGCGTACAGCTTGGCGTCGTACCACGGCACGGTCTCGACGATCTTGGACGTGCACAGCAGTGCACCCTGCTCTCCGTGAAGGAACTGACTGAGGGTCCACTTGCGGTTCTCGATGCCGTAGTTAAGCCACTCCTTCTCGCCCCAGTGGCCAATGACGGTGCCGTCGTACAGATTCGGGTCGATGCCCGCCGCAATCGCGACCTGGGCCTCGTCGCCCGCAATCTGCTTCTCAACGTCCACGTCGATCGACCAGTCGAGGTCCGTGGTGGCATTCCACTGGCCGGTCTTGGCCTTCTCATACAGCTTGCGAAGGTGCGGACGCTGCATCGAGTAGTCCCACGTGAAGATCGCTTCGGCGTTGTCCTGCACCGCATGAGTGACTTCATCGGGGTCGCTGTTGGTGATGGCGAGGATCGCTTCGAGATCGTCGGGGTCGGCGCGACCAAGAATCGTCTCGTTGTCGGAGTGCGTCGGGCTGTCGTCGATGGTCATGTTCAGGCTCCGGTCAGGTTGTGGGTCGAGGTGGTGGCGCTCGGGGTGGTGGCGGATGCGTTCGTGTCGGCGATGAAGGGTTGCAAGAAGGAGCGAGCAGCCTGCGGATCGGCGAGATCGACGAGGTCGGACGGTGCGAGGAAATACGAGATGACGAGTCGAGCGACCATGTCGATCAACGCCCGACCGTCGGTTCGTGGCAGGAACTCGTCGACGAACGGAACGAGGTACGCCGTTGCGACACGGATGATGCGGGGCAGGCCTTCGACCGTCATGTCGGCAACGACCTCGCCGGGTTCGGTTGCGAGCATCAGGGCGATGTGTTCGTCGCTGCGGAGCTCGCGCGTCGCCACCGTGACCGTTCGCACCAGCAAGTCTTCGAGTGTTGGTGCTCCGGTGATCTGCTCGAGAAGTGTGGTGAAGAACTGATCGAGTTCGTAGACCCGATGCGCTTCGAAGATGACATCGCGACCGCCCGGGAACAGCCGGTACAGGGTGGCTCGGGACACGCCACCGTCCTTCGCGATGTCGTCGATCGTGACCTTGGCGACGCCCCAACGCTCGCAGCAGGACTTCACCGCATCGAGGACCCGGATCTCTGTCGCTGTCCACTCACCTACGGCTGGCCGATCCATCGGGTGAGGCGATGACACGAAAAGCGTCTCATCGTCAAGCAGACAGGCGTCACGCAACCCTCCTCTCGCCGTGTGGCGCTGCCGGATAGCGTTGGAGTCCGCGTGAACAACCTCTGAAGGAGAACCGAAAATGCGACCCAACATCAAGAAACTCGTCCCGGCCCTCGCCGTGGGTGCACTCGTCTTTGCTGCATGCGGCAGCGACGACGACTCCGGTGACGCGTCCAGCGACACCGCAGCACCCACCGAGACCGAGGCACCGGCCGACA
>CAXMZV010000148.1:0-8635 GCA_964199985.1 Candidatus Ilumatobacter isfjordensis
TCGCTGCCGTCGCTGCAGGCGCAGTCTTCCGACTCGGGCACGATGCGGGCCCAGGCAGTGGGCTCGGCAGGCGGGTCGCTGGAGGGCGGATCGGTCGCCGGTGGTTGTCTGGCGGGCGGGTCAGTTGCCGGTGGGTCCGAGGACGGAGGCGTTTCGGTGCTGGCCGGAGCCTCGGTACTGGGTGCGTCGGTCGCTTCGGGTGTCGCGGTGTCGCTGGTTGTCCCGGCGTCTGAAGCGCAGGCCGCAATGAGCAGCATGAAGATGCCGAGTGAAGCGATGGTCCGCCGTGTCGTTGCCATCCACTCATCATTGTGTGCAACGCTCCACTTGGTCCAAGTCGGCGGAGTCGGCTGGGCATGACGGGATCGGGCAACATGTCGCATGGACTTCGACCTCGCTCAGACCGACGCACTGCTTTCGACGACTCGAGCAGTGCGCAAGCGCCTCGACTTCGACCGCGAGGTTCCGGACGCCGTGCTGCTCGAATGCTTGCAGCTCGCCGTCCAAGCGCCGACGGGCTCGAACCAGCAGGGGTGGCGATGGATGATCATCCGCGACGCCGAAAAGAAGGAAGCACTGGCGAAGCTCTACCGCGACGCTGGTGGCGAATACCTCGCCGCCGCGGCCGATCAGGCCGACACCGGTACGCAGCAGGGTCGCGTCATCGACTCGGCGAACTTCCTCGCGCAGAAGCTCGGTGAAGTGCCCGTGCTGATGATTCCGCTGATCGTCGGCCGACTGACCGACAACAGCGCCAACAGCGCGGCAGGGCTGATGGGCTCAATCATGCCGGCGATGTGGAGCTTCCAGCTTGCGCTCCGCAGCCGCGGACTCGGCAGCTGCTTGACCACGTTTCATCTCGGCAAGGAAGCCGAAGCCGCCGAGCTGCTCGGCATCCCGGATCACATGACGCAGGCCGGACTGCTGCCGGTGGCCTACACGAAGGGCACCGACTTCAAGGCGGCCAAGCGCGACGACGTCGCCAAGATCACGTACCTCGACACGTACAAGAACCCCATCCGCCCCGCCTGATCTGGTTTGCCGGGCCAGACCGTTCCCAGGCGCAAAGAGCGAGCAGAATTCGAGTCGTTCCCTGCAGTTGGCCGTGGGTTCTGGTCTGGCCGGCTTGGGTGCTTCTCTCAGCGTTCATAGCTACCAAGTCAGTCACGGCAGGCGCGCAGCCAACTCTGGTCGCACTTCTTGGCGTCGCGAATGTTGGCGCCGCTTGGTTGTTGCTTGGTTCGGTTGCCTGGGTTGTTGGTGATTCGGTCCGTCGAGTGCTCTCGCGCTGGACTGACGTCGTCGTCTGGTTCGACAATGAGAGCCAGATGACTGTTGCATGCACTCCTGAACTGCTCGGCTTCGGGAATGAGCCGGGGATGCGTCGACTGTCGAGAGCGATTGCGGCGCGCTCCAACGCGAACGACAGGCGGCTTGATTGAAACTGCGGGGAGACCTGGCGCTGGGCGTGGCGTTGGCAGGTCAGCTCAGCAGTCGTTCGAGCACGACCGCGACGCCATCGGCCATGTTGGTCGGCGCCACTTCGTTCGAGGCGGCACGGACGCGGGCATCGGCGTTGCCCATCGCCACACCGTGGCCCGCCCATTCGAGCATTGTGATGTCGTTCCACTCGTCGCCGAACGCAATGACATCAGCGGCATCGACATCGAGTTGCTCGCACACCCATCGTAGGCCTGCGCACTTGTCGATCGTGGCGAGACCGATGTCGATCGCCTCGGCACCCATGTGCGTCGCGGCAAGCGTGTCGGGAAGCAGTCGCGGGGCCTCGCTCAGCAGCGCGGGCACGGTCATGTCGTCGTGGAACGCGAAGAGCTTGAAGGCCTCGGTGCCGCCGAGTGCGAGGACGTCGTCGGTGGGGTCGGTGTCGACCTCGGCGGGCATCCGTTCGGCGAATCCGCGTTCATGAGCCATTCCCGCATCGGTGGCGATCGCGAAGCCGGTGCCCGGCAGCGACTGCCGGAATGCCTCGATTGTCTGCCGAGCCAGGTCGATGTCGAAGCCCATCAGCCGAAGCAACTGCCCGTCCGGAAAGGTGCCGATCATCGACCCGTTTGTGCCGACCACATGTGAGACCGACGAGCCGAGTTGCCCACCGAGGTCGGCAACGAGATGGAGCGGCCGCCCGGTGGCGATCACAACGTGATGACCCGCATCTGCAGCGGCTTGTACGGCGGCGACGTTGCGTTCGGAGATGTCGCCCCTGGACGTGAGCAGAGTGCCGTCGAGATCAAGTGCGATCAGCTTGGGGGTCACGGCGCCACCGTAGCGATCGTTCCGGCGCAACACCTGGGCCTGTCCTCATGTGACCTCGCGCGCTCGCTGGAGAAGGCAATGCGACGGCACCCACGACCACGCTGATCGACCGCCGACCACTAGCGTTCGGAAATGGGTGCATCCGCCGACAATCTGCTGACTGTGAGCGAGGAGCGGGCGCGAGGGCGCGTCGGCATCAAGTGGACCAAACACAGCACGGATGTCATTCCGTCATTCGTGGCGGATATGGACTTCGACCCACCACAGCCGGTCCTCGATGTCATTCGTGGCCACGTCGATCGAGGCGACCTCGGCTACGGACCGTTCTCGGCCGCACTGGCTCCCGCATATGCCGACTGGCAGGAACGCCAGCACGGATGGCGACCCGACGAGAGTCAGATTCGGCCGTTCACCAGCGCGCTGCACGCGCTTGAGGTCGCGCTGTGGCACACGACGGATCCGGGCGATGGCATCGTCGTCTTCACACCGATCTACTACCCCTTCCTCGATGCCATCGCCGACAGCGGTCGACTGCGCGTCGACTGCCCGCTTGATCCCGACGGCTGGCGTATCGATGCCGAGCGGCTCGATGCCGCCATCGACGCGACCACCAAGGTGATCCTCTTCTGCAATCCACACAACCCGACTGGCCGCGTGTTCGACGCGGTCGAAATCGCGGCGGTTGCCGATGTCGCCGAGCGCCACGACCTGCTCGTGATCACTGACGAGATCTGGGGTGAGTTGCTGCACCCGGGTTCCGTGCATCGCCCGCTCGCAATCAGCGACGAGCGATTTGCCGATCGGCTCATCACGCTCGGGTCGGCGAGCAAGACGTTCAATCTTGCCGGCCTGCGAACCGCCGTGGCGCACATCGATCACGCGCCGCTGCTCTCGGCACTCGCCGCGATGGCAGGTCATCAGCAAGGCTCGCCGAGCTCGCTCGGGATCACCGGCACGATCACTGCATGGACCGAATGCGACGACTGGATGCGCGCCGTGCAGCGCACGCTCACCGCTCGACGCGATCAACTCACACGACGTCTTGCTGCAGACGCTCCGAGGATCGGCTACCACGCACCACAGGCGACGTATCTCGCCTGGCTCGACTTCGGTGGTGTTGTCGGTGCTGGATTGGGTGAGGATCCGGCGGAGTACTTGCTCGAACACGCTGGCGTTGCGCTGTCCAACGGCCCGAAGTTCGGCACCGGGGGAGTGGGCGTGGCGCGGCTCAACTTCGCCACGTCGGAACAGATACTCGATGACACGATCGACCGAATCGTGCACGCGATCAACCAATTGGAGGCATCCGGATGACCGAGACCACCGCAGGCGAGAACGAACAGCAGGTGCACATTCGCACGGGCGCGCCTGGCGACATCGACTGGGCGTCGACGTTGGCGCGCCTCGACAAGGTGCTCCGAATTCGCACCACGCCAATCGGCATGAAGATGTTCGAGACGGTCGAGGAGATGGAGGCGGTGCAGAAGATCCGCCGCCCGAAGGACATCCACACGGCGGACCAGATCGTGTCGATGGCGTCGCGCCTCAACTGGACGGTTGGCATCACCGGTGCCGACCTCGTCGGTGCCCAGTGCCAAGCGGTGCTCGGCCTCGGCGCACAGGACGACGAGTGGTACTCGGGCAAACACATGGCTGGTGTTTGGTTCAAAACCATCGAAGACTCGGCAGCGCATCAGGCGGCGATGACGATCGTGCCAGTCGGCCAGTACCAGGCCATGGCGGTGTCGCCGCTGAGTACCGGGCGACTCGACCCGCCCGACATCTGCATGATCTACGCCACGCCCGGACAGATGATCTTGCTGATCAATGGACTGCAGTGGTCGGGATACAAGAAGCTCGAGTGGGGTTGCGTGGGCGAGTCATCATGCGCCGACTCATGGGGTCGGGCACTGTCGACCGGCGAGCCAAGCCTCTCCATCCCGTGCTACGCCGAGCGTCGCTACGGCGGTGTGCAGGATGACGAGATGTTGATGGCACTCACCGGAGAGCAGTTGGTGCAGGCCATCGATGGCATGGAGGCCTTGTCGCGCAACGGCTTGCGGTATCCGATTCCTCCCTACGGCATCCAAACCGATGCGCGGGCGGGCCTCGGCGCCAGCTACTGATTGGACAGGCCCTGTCGGCCTGAGCCTTCGGCCTGCGTCCGCGCCGCACGGATCGCGTACGGTGCGGCCATGAAGATCTGGCGACTCAAGCAGCATGGCGACCCACTCGAACAGCTCGAACTGGTCGACGAAGACGCACCCGTTCCCGGTCCGGGACAAGTGCTGATCCAGCAGGAAGCGGTGGGACTCGCGTTTCCTGACGTGCTGTCGTGCCGCGGGATGTACCAAGTGAAGTCGTATCCCGGTCACACACCCGGTGGTGAGTCGTGTGGGACGGTCACTGCGCTCGGTGATGGTGTCACCGGCGTCGAGGTCGGTCAGCGGGTCGTCTACCTCGGCAGCGGTGGGCTCGCCGAGCAGGTCGTCCACGCCGCCGACGGTGTCTTCGCTGTTCCCGATGGAGTGTCAGCAGAAACTGCGGCGGCGATCCCGATCAATTACTGCACCACGCTGTATGCCCTGACCGAGCGGGCCAAGTTGCAGCCGGGCGAGTCCGTGCTCATCACCGGTGCTGCAGGCGGTACGGGCACCGCGGCGATTCAGCTGTCGAAGGCGATGGGGGCGACCACGATCGCCATCGCGGGCGGCGCCACGAAGGTCGGCGTGCTCCGAGATGTTGGCGCCGACGTGGTGATCGATCACCAGGAAACACCCGATTGGGTCGACGCCGTGCGCGAGTCCAGCGGTGGGGGCGTCGACGTGGCCTACGACCCGGTGGGTGGCGACACGTTCCATCAGGTGCGGCGATGCATGGGCTGGGACGGCCGGCTGTTGGTGATCGGCTTCGTTGCCGGCATTCCCGAGTACAAGACCAACCATGCGCTGCTGAAGAGCTACTCGGTCGTCGGTGTGCACTGGGGCGCTTCGTTGCCGCGCTTTCCCGAGTCGTTGGGCGAGCAGATGCGCACGCTGCTCGACATGGCTGCTGCGGGCACGATCGATCCACCGCTGTACCCGCCGTACGCGTTTGACCAGGCGAGCCAAGCCCTGCAAGACCTCGCCGACCGTAAGACACACGGCAAGGTCGTCGCCACCTTCTGACCGGGCGTCGCTGACTATTCCGACGTGGCTGGGGCGTGGCGGAGGGCGAGTTCGGCGATGTGTTCGGGGTACATGTCGCAGCACCCGCCGATGATCGTTGCGCCGCCCGCAACCCAACCGTCGACGATGTCGGCGTACGTCTCAGCGGACAGGTCATCCCGACGTTCGTAAATGGCGGTGTTTGCGGCGTAGCTCTCATCGTGGGCATCGGGGAACGCGTTCGCGTAGGCGCCGATCCGCATGTCGATCCCTGCGGCTGCGAGCTTGGTGGTCAACTCCACCAAGGCGGGGCCGATCTGCTCGGGCAATGAACAGTTGAACAGCACCGCATCGACAACGTCGCGGTGTCGGCCGACGGCGGTCACGATGTCGTCAATCGTGTCGCCCGATCGCAGCGCGATGTGGTCGCCACCGTTGTTGAGGTCATGGTCGACGTAGTGATCGGGGAGGGCGAACGACGCCCAGAGGTGCTGGCCGGCACCCTGCTGTCGCACAGCCTCGACAATCACATCAAGCTCGGCGACGAGGCTCAGCGTCTCGGCCACCCAGAGGTCGACAAACGGCGCCAACGAGGCCACGATCATCGAGTACAACGCTGGTGCCCGATCCGCGTCGAACTGCTCGGGTTCGTACGAGCCGAACAACGGTGGCAACGAGCCGGCGACGCTCACGGGGTGTGCGGCAGCGTCGGCAGCTTGCCGGGCGAGTTCTCCAGCGGTTCGAGTGAGCGCGGCGCCTCGTTCGGCGACGACATCATCGCCGAGGTGGTAGGGCACGACCGCGTAGTTGTTCGTGATGATGGTATGTGCGCCCGCCTCGATGAAGTTGGTGTGCGCTTGCACCACAAATTCCGGTGCCTCGATGAGCGCCAGTGCCGACCATTCGGGTTGTCGGAACGGTGCACCGATACGCCGGAGCTCCTTGCCCATACCGCCGTCGAGAATGGTGAGGTCGTTCATCAGCCGTCACGCTAGCCAACCCGGCTGCAAAGTATTTCATGCAAACCCCTTGCATTTCTCGGAGTGCGTGATAAAGTACGCAGTACAACAACGGATCAAGCAACTGAACACTCAGCCGCCCGGCCCGTTCGAGAATCACCAATCACCCCCCATCCGTCAGAGGAGCATTCAATGCGCAACCAGATCAACACCATCGCCGAGAAGATCAACGATCAGGTCACCGAGCAGGTCACCACTGCCACAAAGAGCTACACCGAGACCAACGATCGCATCCTCGACGCCGTCGTCGACACCAACCGCAAGGCCGTCGACTTCGCCGTCAAGACTTTCGACCAGATCAACGATCGGATCACCGACCAGGGCCCGACCATCGAGCTTCCGTTCGACATGCCGAAGATGGACCGCTTCGAAGTGCCGACCGCAGCCGAGGCTGGCAAGCGCTACATCGACGTCGTCGAGCGCATGGCAGACATGAACCGTGACTTCAGCGAGCGCGTCGTTGCGATGCTCCCGACCGACAAGCCGGTCGCCAAGCGCGCCGCAGCGAAGAAGCCGGTCACCAAGACCGCCGCAGCGAAAAAGCCGGCCGCAAAGAAGACGGTCAAGAAGGCTCCGGCCCGCAAGGCTGCCGCCAAGAAGTGAGCTCGTGCGGCACGCACCTTCCCTTCCCCCCACCCGGAAGGTGCAACCGCTGAACACACAGCAGAGGGACGGCATCGTGCCAAACACGACGTCGTCCCTCCGTTCGTTTTCCGCCAAGAAGTGAGAGGATCACGCTGATGTCCACCAGCTCAAACGACAGCAATCCGCTTGGTGTTGGTGCGCTCGGCGACTTCATTCGCAGTCAGCGTCGACTCGCTGAGTTGAGCCAGCGCGAACTCGCCAAGCTGGCGGATCTCTCCGACGCGTACCTCAGCCAGCTCGAGCGAGGGCTCCACGAGCCATCGGTCCGAGTGGTCAACGGGCTGTCGTCGGCACTCAACGTGCCCGCCGGCAAGCTGCTGGACTTCCTTGGTCGAGACCGCGCCGAAGGCGCGGACGAGGTCACCACCGAATCAGCCATCCTCACCGACGAAGCGCTCACCGACACGCAAAAGCAGTCACTGCTCGACGTCTACCGCGCCTTCATTGCCGCCAACGAACACACCTGACGCTGGTGCCGCCTGCGGCGGCATCGACTTCGTCGATCCCAGCGACTTCGTCGCTGCCAGCGGTGCTCGGGCTGCGCCCGACTCGCTGCGCTCGGAGGGTCAAATCGGTCTACTCGCTGATGAGAAGTTTCCGTGCTGCTTCGACGACGATCTCGACGACCCCTGACTCGGCGGCTGCGATCACTGCGGCGTCAGGAGTCTCCTGCTGGGTGCGATTGACGAGCACTCCAGCAACACAGCCACCTCTCCAGCCCGATGACGCGCACATGGTGAACAGCGTCGCGGACTCCATCTCGTAGTTGAGAACGCCCATCGACTGCCATTCGTCTAGTGATCCACGGAATCGTTCGACCACGCGACCTGACGTCGTGTCGTAGCGCTCCTGTCCCGGATAGAACGTGTCGCTCGATGCGGTGATGCCGACGTGCACGTTGGTGCCCGATGAGCGAGCCGCGTCAACAAGCGCGGTGACGCACTCGAAATCGGCAACGGCGGGGAACTCCATCGGCGCGAAGTGCAGGCTGGCACCGTCGAGCCGAACAGCGCCGGTCGTGACGATGATGTCGCCCGGATTCACGCCCGGCTGGATGCCGCCAGTGGTGCCGACCCGGAGGAAGGTTCGCACACCGAGTTGTGCCAGTTCTTCGACGGCAATCGAGGTCGACGGACCACCGATGCCGGTCGAGCAGACCACCACGGGTGTGCCATCGAGGAGGCCGAGCCACGACGTGAACTCTCGATGTGCTGCAAGCGCAACTGGCTCATCGAGCAGCGAAGCGATGCGCGCGACGCGTTCGGGGTCGCCTGGGATGATCGCCAGCGTGGCGCCTCTCAGGTCGTTGGTGTCGAGCCCCAAGTGAAACGTCTCTGCCATGTTGCCACCGTAGCCGAGCACACGTCCTCACGTCCCGGGACGAAAGCCCCTCCTCCGAAATTCGTGCCGCCGGTCAGCGCTTGCAACGCTTTGTGTGAGGACATGGTCTGTACAACGGCGCTTGTGCTCACACGAAGCACGACTCGATGACTGGCTGAGCGGAATCAGTGGCCAGTGACGCCGTGGTACGGGCGACCGGCTTCGTTGAAC
>CAXMZV010000149.1:0-8616 GCA_964199985.1 Candidatus Ilumatobacter isfjordensis
GATCTCATCGGCCCGTCATCAGTTGCCACGCCGACGTGCGCAATGTGGCCCGCCTCGAGAATCCCACGCACCTTTGCCGGGTCGTAGACCGCCCGATCGGCACCCCGCTTCATGGTCACGCGAGAAGAAGCAGGCTGGTGCTGATCGGTCATGCGGCGAAACTAGCCACCAACCCGCCGGTGGAGAAGTTTGCCGCTCCGAGCCGTCAGGCGTCACCAGCGTCGGGGCTGCGGGCAGCGAGCCAGAGAGTGGACAGCGGGCCCACGTCAACAATCGCTGAACTCGATTGGCCCTGCCATGGTTCGTCGAGAGCGACGGCGAGATCGATCGGCTGTTCTCCGGCGGCGATCGAGTTGGTGTCGATCCCGCGGTGACCGCTCCCCCACCATTGAGGTGAGTCGGTGTCGATGACGACCTGCCAGTCGCCGCCCCACGGCAGCCCGACTCGGTAGCCGGGGCGCGGCACCGGTGTGAAGTTGGCGATACACACCAACGCAGTCGCCCCGTCGCGGCCCCACCGCGTGTACGCGAACAGCGAGTGGTCGGCGTCGTTGGCGTCGAGCCATTGGAACCCGGCCGGTTCCGTGTCGCGTTCCCACAGCGCGGGCCAGTCGTCACCGATGCCGTTCATCGCCTGAATCAGGTCGTGGACACCCCGGTGTGGGGGATGGTCAGCGAGATGCCACGGAAGTTCTGCTGCGTCGTTCCACTCTTGCCATGGCGCCAACTCGGCGCCCATGAAGAGCAGCGGCACGCCAGGCATCGACCATTGCCACGCCAGCAGGTTGCGCAGGTCGGCGAATCGCTGCCAGTCGTCACCGCTCATCTTGCCGAGCAAGCTGCCCTTGCCGTGCACGACCTCGTCGTGGCTGAGCGGCAAGACGAAGCGCTCGTTGTACGCATACAACTGCGAGAACGTCATCTCGTTGTGGTGGTGTTGCCGATGAATTGGCTCGTGGGCGAAGTAGCCGAGCGAATCGTGCATCCAACCGAGGTTCCACTTGTGGCTGAAGCCCAAACCGCCCTGCTCGATCGGGTGGGTGACCCCGGGCCAGGCCGTCGACTCTTCGGCAATCATCAGCACATCAGGAAACTCTTCAGCCACGACGCGGTTGGTCTCACGCACGAAATCGATCGCTTCAAGATGCTCGTTGCCCCCGTGGATGTTCGGCGACCAGCCACCGTCGCCACGCGAGTAGTCCAGGTACAACATTGAGGCCACGGCATCGACCCGCAGACCGTCGATGTGGAACTCGTCGAACCAGTAGAGAGCGTTGGCGACGAGAAAGTTGCGCACTTCATTGCGGCCGAAGTCGAAGACGTAGGTCCCCCAGTCGGGGTGTTCACCACGTTGCGGATCAGGGTGCTCGTACAGGGCGGTGCCGTCGAAGCGACCGAGGCTCCACTCGTCCTTCGGGAAGTGCGCGGGCACCCAGTCGACGATGACCCCGATGTTGCGAGCGTGCAGCGTGTCGACGAATCGGCGGAGGCCGTCGGGATCACCGAATCGGGCTGTCGGGGCGTAGTAGCCCGAGACTTGATAGCCCCAGGATCCACCGAACGGATGCTCGGCGATCGGCAGCAACTCGACGTGGGTGAAGCCGAGGGAGGCAACGTGATCGGCGACCTGTGTGGCGAGTTCGTCCCAGGTGTCGACGCCACGACGCCACGACGCCAGGTGCAGTTCATAGATCCGCATCGGTGCGGTACCGGCGAGCACCTTGCCGCGGCGTGACATCCACGCATCGTCGGCCCATTCGTGTGCAGGCGGCATCGGAATGACGCTGGCATCACTGGGAGGCTCTTCGGTCTGACGCGCCATCGGGTCAGCTTTGCGCAGCGTCCGCCCTTCGGCGGTGACGATCTCGAACTTATAGCAGTGCCCGGCGCGAGCCGCTGGACACACCACCGACCAGATGCCGGTGGGACCGTCGGCGTTGATCATCGACAACGGTTCGGGTTGCCAATCGTTCCAATCACCAACAACGGACACTTGGCTGGCATTGGGCGCCCAGAGTGCGAACTGCACGGCACTGACTCCCGCCGGCCCGGGCCCCATGACTTGCGGGCCGAGGATCTCCCAGAGTCGACGATGGTGCCCTTCGCCGAGCAGATGCAGATCAAGTTCGCCGATGGGGCCGGGCGGCGGCGCGGACGCCGGTGCGCCGGGCTCGAGGGGAGTGACGTCGGACGGTGACATTGTCCCTCAGAGTAGAGTGCGCGGCAGTGCGCGTGTTGATGTTGTCCTGGGACTTTCCCCCGCGGGAGACTGGCGGAAGCGCTGCGCATGTCGCCGGACTCAGCCAAGCGCTGGCGCTCGACGGCCACGACGTCGTCGTACTCACCACGGCTCATCCCCGTGCTGATCGTGAAGCAGAGCGCGCCGGACCGGTTCGGGTTGTGCGCGGCGTGGTCGATCTTCCCTGGCTTCCCAAGACCGAGCCGGTCTCGCGCACTGCCTCGGCGAACCATGCGATGGTCAAGCTTGGCGCTCAGCTGCCCAACACGCTCGACGGGTGGCGTCCCGACGTGGTGCACGGCCACGACTGGCGGATGGGCTGGGCGGCGGACTCGATCTCCTCGATCTTCGACGTGCCGTTCATTCTGACGATGCACGGCACGGAGCGCGTCCGGCACGGAGGCCAGTTGCCGCCGGGCACACCATCGGATATCAACTCCATCGAGTGGTGGCTTGCCTTCCAGGCGGACCGATTGATCTCACCCACCAAGTTCATGGTCGACCAATTGGTGACCGGTTTCGAACTCCCGCCCGAACTCGTCGCCCGAATTCCCAACGGCATCGACCCTGACCTGTGGAAGCCGAGCCCGGAGGTGGCCGGTACCGACACGCCGGTCGAGCGCGAACAACTCGTGCTCTCCTGGGGCCGCGTTCAATTCGAGAAGGGCTTCCAAGTACTCGCCCGCTCGATGAGCACCGTCCGGGCACGGGTGCCAGGAGTCGAATGCACGATTGCGGGCCGCGGGACCTACCAGCCTGAACTCCAGGCGCAGATCGACGTCGAAGGCGTGAGCGACATCGTGCACATCGCGGGCTTCGTCAACGACAGCGAACTTCGCGTGCTCACACAGCGCGCCGGGTGCGTGGTGATCCCGTCGTTGTACGAACCCTTCGGAACGGTGGCGCTCGAAGCACTCGCCGCGGGCGCACCGCTGGTCGTCGCTCGGACGGGTGGGTTGGCCGAATTGATCGAGGGAACCGATGCCGGCTTGACCTTCGAACCGGGCCGTCCGGACGACTTGGCCAACTGCATCGAGCGCGTCTTGAACGATCAATTCCTGGCCGATGAGCTCACGCGGAACGCCCGCGATCTGATCGAGCGGAAGTACTCATGGAAGGCCATCGCCGGCGCCACCGCCCGCGTCTACGCCACCTCGATTGCCGCCACCAGCCCTGACGCCGGTCTCTGAACGGGGTCTGTACGCTCCGGCCGGTGCGTCCGCTCCACGAGTTCACAGTTGTCAGCCAGATCCCCGAATCGCTCACAGCACTGTCCAGCCTCGCCGCCAATCTGCACTGGGCCTGGGATCGCCAGCTCGCCGCGGTGTTCGACCGTCTCGACGGTTCGCCGGGCGGACACTCATGGCGCACAACGGGGCAGCACCCCGTCGACCTGGTGCGCCGAACCTCGCCAGGTTGTTGGGCCGAACTGGCCGCCGACGCCGACTTCGTGGCCGCAGTGAGCGCCGCGCATGAACGTCTTGCCGCGGTGCTCGACGGATCGCCGTGGTTCGTTGAGCGTGCTGCTGAGTCGCCGCTGCAGTCGGTCGCCTACTTCTCGCCCGAGTTCGGGATCACCGAGGCCTTGCCGCAGTACTCAGGTGGCTTGGGTGTCCTCGCTGGCGACCACCTGAAGGCGTCGTCCGACCTCGGAGTCCCGCTGATCGGCGTCGGCCTGCTCTACGCCGAGGGCTACTTCCATCAGCAGCTCAACAGCGACGGTTGGCAAGAGGAGCGAAACGAACGGATCGATCCGGCGTCACTCGGAGTTCGCAACACCGGTGTGCGGATCGAGGTCGACCTCGCTGGTGTCACCGCGCAGGTCGCCGTGTGGCGGGTCGATGTTGGCCGCATTGCGCTGTACCTCCTCGATACCAATCTGCCAGAGAACCCGCCGGAGATCGTGTCCATCACCAACCGGCTTTACGGCGGCGACGAGCAGCACCGGCTCCGCCAGGAGATTGTCCTCGGCATCGGTGGCGTGCGTGCGCTCCGAGCGCTCGACATCCACCCGCAGGTGTTCCACACCAACGAGGGCCACGCCGGCTTCCTCGGCCTGGAACGCGTCCGAGAGTGGACCGACCGCGGCCTCAGCTTCGACGAAGCCATCGAGGCCGTCCGCGGTGGCGGCGTCTTCACCACACACACGCCGGTCCCGGCAGGCATCGACCGGTTCCCGCTCCAGCTGTTCGAGCCGTACTTCACCGACTTTGCCACCGCGTGCGGCGTGACGTTCGACGAGTTGTTCACCCTCGGTCGACGAGCCGACGAGCCTGACGGAAAGTTCAACATGGCGGTCATGGGCCTTCGGCTCGCGGCTCGCGCCAACGGCGTGGCCAAGCTCCATGGCGAGGTGTCGCGAGTGATGTTCGGCGGCATGTGGCCCGACCTCCCGAACAACGAGACACCGATCGGCCACATCACCAATGGTGTCCACGCCCGGACATGGGTCAGTGATCGCACCGATCAGCTGTTCACCGATGCGATCGGCGAGAACTGGCACATGGCGGGCCCCGACGAATGGGAGTTGGTCCGTCAGATCGAGCACGCCGAGATCTGGAAGACGAGGAACACCGGTCGCCAGGAATTGGTCGACCTGGTGCGCGACAAGCTCGGGCACGACCTACTCGACCCGAACGTGTTGACCATCGGCTTCGCCCGACGGTTCGCCACGTACAAGCGCGCCAACCTTCTCCTTGATCAGATTGAGCGGTTGCGGGCGCTGCTCCTCGATGCCGACCGCCCCGTGCAGTTCGTGTTTGCTGGCAAGGCTCACCCTGCGGATCACCCCGGCAAGGGTCTGATCCAACAGATCGCGAAGCTCGCAGCGGACGCAGACGTGCGTCACCGCTTCGTCTTCATCCCCGACTACGACATCGGCATCGCTCGCACGATGTATCACGGCTGCGACGTGTGGTTGAACACACCGCGCCGACCGAACGAGGCCTGTGGCACCAGTGGCGAGAAGGCCGCCCTCAATGGCGTGTTGAACTGCTCGATTCTCGACGGCTGGTGGGCGGAGATGACCACGGGCGACAATGGCTTCGACATCGCGTCCTTCGATGACGACCACGACACCGCACGTCGTGACCACCGCGAGGCCTCGGCCACGTTCGATGTCATCGAGAACGAAATCGTCCCGCTGTTCTACGCCGCAGATGATTCCGGCGTGCCACAGGGCTGGGTCGATCGCATCATCACGAACTGGGCAACGCTCGGCTGGAATGTCGTCGCCGCACGGATGGTCCGCGACTACGTGACCGCGCTGTACGAACCGGCGGCGGTGACCTCCGACCTCGTCACCGCGAACGCAGGCGCGGTAGCCCGCGAGGTGGCCGCGTGGAAGTCTGGCGTTGCCTCCGTCTGGGACTCGTTGTCGGTCAAATTACTCGACGACGGATCCGACATTGCCGATGGCGTCTCCGGAGCTGAGCGCTCGGTGCGAGTGCGCGTCGACCCCGGCAAGCTCCAGCTCGACGAACTGGTCGTGCAAGTCATGCACGGGCCGCTCCGCTCCGACGGTTCGTTCGACGAGTCACGCTCGGTCGCCGTCGACCTCGCTGCAACGTCTGACGCCGGGGTCTTCGCCGGCACATTCCGTCCCGGCGATGCTGGCCCGTGGGGCCTGTCAGCCCGTGCCCTGCCGACGCACCCCGCGCTGTCGAGCGTGTTCGACACCGGACTCGTCGCCTTCGGCTGACCCGATTTCGGTCGGATACGTTCTGCCATCGAGAATCAGTAGCAGAGGACGAGAGCGAGATGACCGACCGCATGAAGAAGCGAGACAAGCCTGCCGCCGTGCCGTTGGACGCTCACGCCGAGCTCGGCCCGTTCACCTTCTACCGCGGCGCTGCTGCGGTGATGGCCTCCGATCTGTCGCAGATGCCCACGACCGACCTGCAGGTGCAGCTGTGCGGAGACGCCCATCTGTCGAACTTCGGGTTGTTCAACGGGCCCGACCGACGCCTGGTATTCGACGTCAACGACTTCGACGAGACCTTGCCCGGACCGTTCGAATGGGATCTGAAACGATTGGCCGCCAGCGTCACCATCGCCGCGCGTCACAATGACCTGCTTCAGCTTGCTCATCAAGCTCTTCCCGTTGCGATCGGTGCCCGAGCGCTCGGGCAACCCCCAGCGGCGGCGATCGGTGCCGGGGCACGAGTGCTGGCCCGCGGGCTCGCGACCTGACCTGACAGGCCCAACCGACCACGCCGCAACGATGACTTTTCGTTAGCCTCGCCCCATGCTTTCGGACACGTCAGATGGCGTCTCCGAACACGATCGGCTGGGCGCTCCGAACCCGCCGTCGCCGATGGTCTTGCTCGTCGCATTCGGCGGGTTGAGTGCTGCTCTTGCTGCCGGGTACGGCGTGCTGTTCACCATTGCTGCCGACTACCGCGACGAGTACGGCATCTCGGAGAACTGGATCGGCATCATCATCGGCATCGGCTTCATCGCCGGTTTCCTGTCCCAGATCACCATCGCTCCGTATGCCGACCGCGGCCATGCCAAGAAGCTGGTGTTGGCCGGGGTGTTCGTCAACGTCATCGGCCTCGTGTTGATGGCCTTCGGCACCTCACTCGTACCCATTCTGGTCGGTCGATTCATCTCGGGCATCGGTATCGGCGCAGCGACCCCTGCGATCAAGCGCATCGTGGTGCTTGCCGACCCAGCGAACCTCGGCCAGAACATGGGTCGGCTGCTTGCGGCCGACGTGTTCGGCTTCGCGATGGGCCCGGCGATCTCAGCCGTGCTCGTCGGCCCGTTCGGCATTCCGTCGCCATTCCTTGTCGTCGCGGCGGTCACACTCATCCTGCTCCCGATGGTCGCCCGCGTCGACATCGTTGAGGCGGACGATCCCCCGACCCGACGGTTCGCGATTGACCTCCTGGCCAGCCGACCATTCGCTGGCGCGGTCATGTTCGGCGCGGCCTCATTCGCCATGATCGGTGCATTCGACGCGCTGTGGGATGTTGTCCACAAGGACCTCGGCACGACCGACTGGATTGCGAATCTCGGCATCACGCTGTTCGGCCTGCCCCTCATCTTCCTTGGCCCGCTCGGTGGTCGACTCGCCCAGACATGGGGCCCATTCAAGCTCAGCTCGATCGGTCTCTTCTTCGCAGCGGGGCTCATGATCATCTACGGGTTCCTGCCCGCGGGCGGCCTGATCTTCGCCGTCGCAATGGTTCATGCCATCTCGGACGGGCTGACGATTTCCGCCGCAGGCGTCGCGGTGAGCATGGTCGTTCCTGCCGATCGGCAGGCGGGCGCCCACGGCGTCCTCGGCGCAGCGCAGGCAGGCGCAGCCGGCGTGATGGCCTCGGTCACCGGCGCGCTCTACGGGACCTTCGGCCAAACCGTTGCGTACACGGTCGCTGGCGTCGTGATGATCGTGATGACCACCGTTGGCCTCTCGCTGGCTCGCTCCGCCTGGAACCTCAACGACGCAAACGACCTGACCTGACGGTTCAGCGCCCGAGAAACTCGGCTTTGCCTGGACCGTTCTCGAGGAAGCTCTTGACACCGATCTGGCTGTCCTCGGTGCCAAACACCTCGACAAAGGCGTCGAGTTCGATCTTGAGTCCCTCGGCCAGTGACGTCGACAGGCCCTCGTCGATCGCACGCTTGCAGATGCCCTGGCCCACGGTTGCCCCCTTGGCGAGGGTGGCACCGAGTTCGAGCGCACGGTCCATCAGCGCCTCAGGCGTCACCACTTCGTCGGCGAGGCCGATCCGGAATGCTTCTTCGGCCTTGACCTGACGGCCGGTCAGGCAGATTTCCTTTGCCTTGCTCGGACCGACGACGCGGGCGAGACGCTGCGTTCCGCCACCGCCGGGAATGATGCCGAGCAGAATCTCCGGCTGACCGAAGACCGCTCGCTCGGATGCAATGCGGTAGTCACAGGCCAAGGAGAGTTCGCAGCCGCCGCCGAGCGCATAACCGCTGACCGCCGCAATGACGAGGCACGGCAGCGCGGCGAGTCGATCGAATGCGACGTGGATCTGGGGGCCGATGACCTTGGCCTCCTCGGGGCCACCGAACTCAGAGATCTCGGCGCCGGCGGCGAAGATGCGGTCGCCGCCGCTGACGATGACCGCGGACGCCGGCGAGTCGGTGAGCTCTTGTGCCGCGGCGCCGATCTCGGCAACCAATGCGCCGGACAGTGCGTTCACCTTGCCGTTGGCGAGGGTGAGGACGGCAACGCCGTTGTCGTGACGTTCGAGGGTCAGCAGTTCGTAGGCCATGTTGGCCACGCTAGAAGACCTGAGGCCCGCTGACTGCAGTCGGCTTTCCATATAACCAATCTTGAAGATACATACTTGACGATGTATATTAGGATCTCGGCTGTGGCCACTCATGTCTGACGTCCC
>CAXMZV010000150.1:0-8494 GCA_964199985.1 Candidatus Ilumatobacter isfjordensis
GCGGGCCTCGATCCGCTCGGCGATGACCGCCCGCGGCCATCGCAGCCCGATCTGGGCCACCCCTGAATCGGGATAGTGATCGACGCCTGGGCCAACGAGCTGAACGGCCGACCGCTGCCGAGCGTCACTTCGAGCGCGCGGACGACGCGTCGCCGATTCTCGGGTTCGATCTTGGCTGCGGCAGCCGGGTCGAGGCCGACGAGCTGGGTGTAGAGGGCGGCGAGGTCCTGCGATTCGAGCGACGCCCGCACGTCCTGCCACTCCCCCGGCAAGTCGAAGTCATCAATGACGACACGGTGATACAGCCCGGTGCCGCCGACGAGCAGCGCACGGCCGCCACCCGATGCGATGTCGTTCAGCGCAACCCGATGAGCTTCCTTGAACTGGGCCACCGTGAACTCATCGGTCGGGTCGACGAGATCGATGCAGTGATGCCGCACCGCCGCACGCTCGGCGGCGTTCGGTTTTGCCGTGCCGATGTCCATGCCGCGATACACCTGCATCGAGTCGACAGAGACCAGCTCGAGGCCATCCAACTCGGCTGCGACCGCGAGTGCGACCGATGACTTCCCCGACGCCGTCGAACCGACGAGCGCCACACGCGGTGGCTGTTGGGAGTCGTTCAGAGCTGTTCGCCTTCGGCGATGCGCTGGTGGTGGTGGATCACTTCGGCGACGATGAACCGCAGGAACTTCTCGGTGAAGACCGGATCGAGCCCTGCATCTTCGGCCATGGACCGTAGTCGGGCGATCTGAATCTCTTCGCGGGCCGGATCTGCAGGAGGCAGAGCGGCAGTCGCCTTGTACCGGCCGACGGCCTTCGTGACCTTGAACCGTTCCGCGAGCAGATGGACCAGCGCTGCATCGATGTTGTCGATGCTCGACCGGAACTCTTCGAGTTGTGGGTCGTGCACCGGATCGCTCATCAGCACCCCAACCTACCGTCGAGTCGCCGTGGGGCCGGGTACGACGGTGACGGGGGTTCAGAGTGCGGCGACGGGGATGCGGAGCTTGTGACTCGGCTCGGCGACGAAGTCGACAAAGTCGCCGATCAGGAAGTGTGGCGCGGCGCGAGTGACCCGCACCGTGGCATAGCTCCCCGTGCGCAACGGACGCGGCGGCGTGAAATGCACCAGCTTGTTCTGGCGGGTTCGCCCGCTGATGACACTCGGATCGCGCTTGCTGGGGCCCTCGACGAGCACCTCTTCGACTCGACCGACCCGTGCCTCGTGCTTGAGGAGCGCCGATCGTTCGACGACGATACGGAGACGTTGGAAACGTTCGCTCGCCACCGCGGGATCGACGAAGTCAGCTTCCATGTCGGCGGCTTCGGTGCCCGGGCGGGGCGAGAAGATAAAGGTGTACGCGTAGTCGTACTCCGCGGCGGCAGCAACTTCGAGCGTGCGCTCGAAGTCGTCATCGGTCTCGCCAGGAAAGCCCACGATGATGTCGGTCGACACCGCAAGGTCGTCGATCGCAGCACGGGCCTGACCGAGTCGTTCGAGGTAACGGGCACCGGTGTAGCCGCGATGCATCAGCGCCAGGACTCGATCGCTTCCCGACTGCAGCGGGTAGTGCAGGTGCTCGCACACTTCCGGCGTCTCGGCCATCGCCGCAAATGTGTCCGGGCGCATATCTTTCGGGTGAGGGCTGGTGAATCGCACGCGGCGAATGCCATCGACGGCACCGACGTCCCGGAGCAGCTCGGAGAAGAGCGGACGGAGCTTGGCGTCCGCGTTGCCAGCCTGGCGCGCTGCCAGCTGCAGGTCGCGCCCGTAGCTGTTGACGTTCTGACCGAGGAGGGTCACCTCAGTGACGCCGTCTGTCGCCAATTGCTCTGCTTCGGCAACGATGTCGCCATATGGGCGAGAGATCTCCGCACCGCGGACCGCCGGAACGATGCAAAAGGCGCAGTTGTTGTCGCAGCCGATCTGAATCGTGAGCCATGCGTTGTAGGAGGTCTCCCGACGGGCGGGCAACGCCGACGGGAACATCGCGTGATCGTCGATGACGGCTTCGGCCAGGATCTCGGTGATCGGTACGTCTGAGGTCTTCGATTCTTCGAGCAGTTCCGCAGCGCGATGCACGTTGTGCGTGCCCATCACGACGTCGACGTGGCCAGCCTTCTGCGCGACGAGTTCCTGATCCTTCTGAGCCAGGCAACCCGACACGACGATCTGGCGCCCGTCCTTCTTGCCCTTCCAGGTCTTGAGGTGGCCGAGGTTCCCGTAGAGCTTGTTGTCGGCGTTTTCACGGATGCAGCAGGTGTTGAGCACGACGACGTCGGCGTCGGACTCGGACTCGGCTCGGACCAGTCCGTCTGCTTCGAGCAGACCCGAGATCCGCTCTGAGTCGTGATCGTTCATCTGGCACCCCATGGTGCGCACGACGTAGCTGCGCTGCGGCTCTGGCACCTGGTCGGACATCTTGCTCAGGCTACCGAGCCGCCGTCAGGTCGCCGTGGAGGACCGAGCTGGTCAGCTGCAGCCTTCGATGCCCATCTCAGCGATGACTTCTTCGGCTGCGGTCGATGCGGCCTCGACTGCGTCGAAGTCGGCCGTTGCAGTTGCCGTGTCGGCATCAGCGATGTGCTCGAGTAACTGCTGATGGTTGCCACTCAGCTCTGCTGGCGGACGGAGGTCAGCGATCCCGTCGGTGAACTGCTTCGTCACCGCAGCCTGCTCGCGAGCGAGTTCGAGTTGTTCATCGCTGCCCTGTTCGACATCTCGGAACCGGTCACCGAGGTCGACAATGTCTGCCTCGATCTGCAGACAGAGCGTCTCGAAGTTGGCTCGGTATTCCGCTGCGGTCGTCGCTCCATCGCTCCCGCATCCGACCAGGCTGACAACGAGCGCTGCGACGGCGATGGCTGACTGACGCCGACATCTTCTCCGCATGTTCGCACGGTACTGCGAACCACGTCGACGACTGAGGCCGCTGCGACTCCGAGAAGCAGAGCGCGTTGAGTCGTGACGGGTATCGTTCGGCTTGTGATCGCCATCTACTTCGAGCCTGACACCGAGAACCTGATCAAGCTGCTCTATCTCGTCCACATCCTCAGCATCGTTGCCGCATTCGGACCGCTGTTCCTGTACCCCCGCATGCAACGCGCCGGCGAGACCAGCGCGATGGCGGCGCTCCACATGAAGCTCGTCTTTCCTGCGCTGATTCTGCTGTGGGTTGTCGGCATGGGCATGGCTGGCGTCAACAAGTTTGCGCTCGCCGAGATGTGGTGGGTCACCATCACGATTGTGCTCTGGGTCATCGCTGTCGCCGTGAGCTGGTTCCTGATCAAGCCAGCCATCGGCGACACGTCCGACGAGGCCACCAAGAAGTTGTCAGCTGGCATCGGCATCACCCACTTGATCCTCACGGTCAGCTTGGTCCTGATGATCTTCAAGCCGTTCGTTGACGGCACCTACGCCTTCAATTCCTGATCGACCGAGCTCGGTCACGGGAGCCTCGGAGGCACCGACTAGAAACGGTGGATGGCCAACGACGCGATTCCTGCTGGCGACCAAGCGTGGCTCGACCAGGTCGCTGAACCGATC
This sequence comes from Candidatus Ilumatobacter isfjordensis, assembly GCA_964199985.1. GTDB lineage: Bacteria > Actinomycetota > Acidimicrobiia > Acidimicrobiales > Ilumatobacteraceae > Ilumatobacter_A > Ilumatobacter_A isfjordensis. The sequence goes on from CAXMZV010000150.1 coordinate 3,551, forward strand.
ATCGACCCTGTTCGAGCGATCATCGATCCACATCACCACCTGTGGCCAGCTGAAGGACCGCTCGCCTACGGCCCCACCGACTTGGCGGCCGACACCGGGAGCGGCCACAACGTGATCGCAACCCTGTTCATGGAGTGCAGTGCCGCCTATCGGACCGATGGCCCAGACCATCTCCGTTGCATCGGCGAGACCGAGTTCGTTGCTGCGAGCGCTGACTGGCTTGCCGCCGAGCACCCTGAGGGTCCGCCAATCGCCGGCATCGTCGGACATGCCGAGCTTGCCGACGGCGACCATCTCGACGAAGTACTCGACGCTCACACGGAAGCCGCTGGCGGACGCTTCCGCGGCATCCGCGACGCGCTCGCCCGCGCCACTGAGCCCGACGTCCTGATGATTGCCGGAATGAACCCGGCCGGGAAATACGCGGACGAGGACTTCCGGGCTGGCGTCAACCGATTGGGCGAGCGTGGTCTCACCTACGACTCGTGGCACTACCACCACCAGAACCAGGAATTCCTCGAGCTTGCTCAGGCCGTTCCGGGGACCACGATGATCCTCGACCACTTCGGTACCCCGTGCGGCGTCGGACAGTACGAAGGCCAACGCGACGAGATCTTCGAGACCTGGAAGGACGACATCAGTGCCATCGCAGCATGCGAGAACGTCGTCGCCAAGATCGGCGGCCTGGCGATGCCTGACAATGGGTTCGGCTGGCACACCGCTGCGGCACCGCCGACCTCCGACGAATTCGTCGAACAGCAGGCCCGCTACTACCTACACACGATCAACGCGTTCGGGCCCGAGCGATGCATGTTCGAGAGCAACTTCCCAGTCGATCGATTCTCGCTGTCGTATGCCGTGCTGTACAACGGCCTCAAGAAGATTGCGGCCACCTTCAGCGATGCCGAGCAGGATGCGCTCTTCTCTGGCACGGCAGCTCGCGTCTACTCCGTCACCATCTGAGACCGGCAGGTCCGACAGCACTGCGTCAGGGTGAGACATGTCCTGGCGTGACCGGCTCCGCACCTTGTTCGTCTCCGGCGAGATCGTCGAAGACCCCGACGAACCGGTCGAGATCGGCGTCGTGCCGATTGCACGAGGCCCCCTTGCGGTGGCACACCTCCAGGAGGCCGGCTTCGAGGCCGGTGGCCACGACGCGTTCAACATCGTGAGCAACGTCGCCAGCGGCTACCGGATCCTGGTCCCTCGCCGTCAGTCCGAAGATGCGGTCAAGGTGTTGGGTGACTGGTTGGGAAACTGAAGTTCAGTCGTCGGAGCCAGCGCTCGACTGGTAGACGCCGAGCACATTGCCACTCGGATCGGCAAAGTGAAAGCGGCGCCCGCCCGGGTAGTCGTATGGCTCGGACACGATCGAGCCGCCTGCGGCCACAACGTCTGCGTGAACCGCTGAGAGATCATCGGTCCCGAAGAGGACGAGCGGCCCAACGCCGTTCTGCTCACTGGGAGCGTGGGCAGGCACGACGGTGCCCAAGCCGTTGAGCGCAACCTCGAGGCCCTCGGCCTGGTGACTGGCGTAGCCCGGCCCGTAGTCGATCCAGTCCCACCCAAACGTCGTGGCATAGAACGCCTTGGTCGTCGCAAGGTCGGTGGCCGGCAACTCGATGTAGTTGATCGCAGTGGTGGACATGACGTCATCCTTGTTCGTCATTGCGGGTGATTCGAGGCTTCGTGTGAGCACATGGTCTGTCGGACGGACCTTGTGCTCACACGAAGCAGGCCGGGCTGCGAGACAACAGGCCGGCGAAAACGCAATGGGACGGACGATGTCGCTGATGGTCAGGCCCGACCTCAACGACACCGACCGTCCCATCGATCGGAACTGACGACTCAGTCGAGCGAGATGGGCTCTTCGTCAGCTTTGGAGAAGGCCTCGGCTTCGGCCTCGGCGACGTCTTCGACCACCGGTGCGTTCGGATCTTCCTTGAGGCCGCTGGCGATGAGGACCTTGTCGCTGATCTCCATCATCACCTCGGGGTTCGTGCGAAGATATTCCTTGGCCTTCTCGCGACCCTGGCCGAGCTGCTCGCCTTCGTAGGTGAACCATGCGCCGCTTTTCTTCACGATGGCCAAGTCGACCGACAGGTCGACCAACGAGCCTTCACGGCTGATGCCCTTGCCGTACATGATGTCGAATTCGGCCTGGCGGAACGGCGGCGACACCTTGTTCTTGACGACCTTGACGCGGGTGCGGTTGCCGACGACTTCGGTGCCGTCCTTAACGCTTCGATGCGGCGAATGTCGCGCCGGACCGACGAGTAGAACTTGAGCGCACGACCACCGGGGGTCGTTTCGGGCGAGCCGAACATGACGCCGATCTTCTCGCGCAGCTGGTTGATGAAGATCGCGATCGTCTTGGTCTTGCTCAAGTTGCCGGTGAGCTTGCGCAGCGCCTGGCTCATGAGGCGAGCTTGCAGACCAACATGCGTGTCGCCCATCTCGCCTTCGATCTCGGCACGAGGCGTGAGTGCCGCCACCGAGTCGATGACGATGACGTCGATCGCGCCCGAGCGGGTGAGCATGTCGACGATTTCGAGCGCCTGCTCACCCGTGTCGGGCTGGGAGATGAGGAGCTGGTCGACGTCGACACCGATCGCCCGGGCGTAGATCGGGTCCATGGCGTGCTCGGCGTCGATGTAGGCACACACACCGCCGTTGCGCTGCGCTTCGGCGACAACGTGCATGGCGAGCGTGGACTTGCCCGACGACTCGGGACCGTAGATCTCGGTGATGCGCCCACGAGGCAGACCACCGACACCGAGTGCGAGGTCGAGTGCCAGCGCACCAGTCGGAACGGTTTCGATCGCCATGTTGGTGCGTTCGCCCATCTTCATGACGGCGCCGCTGCCGAACTGCTTGTCGATCTGCGCCAGCGCCATCTCGAGCGCCTTGTCCTGATCCTTCTGGTTGCTGTGTGCTGCCATGTCCTCTGTTCCTGTCTCTTTCGTTGCTCTGCGTGTGGGGCCGTGGCCCGAAGCGGTTGATGTGGGTGTTGGTGATCACCGTAGAGATTGGGTGTCACAGAGTTGATCGCTGCCCTGTTGGTGGGTGATGCTCAGCGCCTCGTTCGAATGACAGCAGTGTAGTCAACGAACGGCTGTTCGGGCAAGCATCAATTGTTCGAACAGCCATGAACGCATCGATTCGTGCGCGAAAGACGCACGTACAACCCCGGTTGCGTCAGTCGCTGTCGAGCGCGCCAGCAACGATGTGCTCAGCGGAAAAGTCGTCGGGCGACACCTCGCGCCACGTCAGATCGATCGCCTGCCACATCGTGTACGACAGCGGGTACGTGAGGATGGGCAAGACCAGCGCCAACGGAAGGAACACCGCCAGCAACGTTGCGACCGGCGTGTCGGGCCAGGTGATTGCCAAGGTGATGCCGAGCGCTATGAGCAGCGGGCCGAGCGTGAGGATCGCCGCAATGGCTGCGGCTCCGAGTTCGAAGCCAACATCACCACGCCTCCAGCGCAGGCCACACGTCCGACAGTGCGGCTGCTTGGCGAACCATCCGGTGAAGAACGCGCCACGTCCACCGCACCACGGGCAGCGGCGAACGACGCCGCGCAACATCATGCGAACGAAGCCAGGTGACGTCACCACACCAGGATACGACACCGTGCGATGGCAGCTTCAGAGCCGTTCGGCACAACGACTTCGGGGATCACAGCGACAGGACTTCAGACCGACAGTCGTGAATCGGGCGCGGAATTTGTCAGACTCTCCGAATGCGTCGTTCCCTCGCAGGGCTGCTCCTGCTCATCTCATGCGTGCTGTTCGCCGTGTCGATCAGCACGTGGTGGATGCAACAGGTGGCCTTTTCGCCGTCGAGCGACGCCGGAGCCACCTACGCGATCTTGGGCGATGCGGACATCCGCGGCGAGGTCTCGACCCTCATTGCATCAGCCGATGCCGGCCTCATTGGCACCTCGACGGCACAGCTGCGCGAGTTCATCGAGCAGATCTCACGACTCGACGACGGCGCTGCACTGATGGGTGGCTTTGTCGGAGATGCCCACGCCCGACTCATCGGGGACAGTACCGATCCCGTCATCATCAGTGCCACCGAGCAGTACACGATCGTGCGCGACGAACGGGCCGCGCTGGCCCCCGACCTCACGCTGCCGGTTCCTGAAGTCGGCGGCGTGTCGGCCGTCAACACCCTCAGTTGGTGGCTGATGGTCGTGACCGCAGCCGGTGGGCTCCTCCTGCTGATCGTCGGCTTCGTCACCCGGCCCGAGCGTGGCGAGTTCACGTTCGCGATCGCCGTCGGCCTGGGTGTGCTGTCCGTGCTGATCGTGCTGTTCGGTTATCTCATCCCGGTCGGTCCACTCACATCATTCTCGGACACTACGTGGATCGGCGTCTTCCCCCGGCTCGCGAACCGGTCCCGGAACACCACACTGCTCCTCGCCGTGATGTCAGCCGCCATCGCCGGCGCCGTACTGCTCGGTACATCAGGCCTCCGCCAACGCCGCCAGCGCTCCACTCCACTCAGCGTCGGCCGTTACCGCGAACAACACTCCTGGTCCCGCTGAGCGGCGATCATCTCGCCCGATCCCTGCGTTGCGAAAACTCCTCGTTGCCTGGAGGCAACTTCGTCGTCTCGCGCCTTGGCCTCGAACGACCTGATCGCCGCTCAGTGAAGATTTGAGGGGTGGATGTCAGCACCGCAGGCGGGCCAGAGACACACGCTTTGCTCGGGACGCTCCCGCGCGGCGGAACTGCCTGGCAGTGAGGTGGGCGCGCCACGAAGATGGCCTGGCAGCCGACAAACTTCAATCCCTTTGTTTCTCAGGCGGGATCAGGTTTGGGGCTGGCAAGGCGCTCGAGGAGGAAGTTGCCTCCAGGCAACGACGAGTTCGAGTAACGCCGCCAGCGTCAAAGCTGGACCGGCTGAGTGCTTCCCCTGGGATTCGAACCCAG
>CAXMZV010000151.1:0-8484 GCA_964199985.1 Candidatus Ilumatobacter isfjordensis
CAGCGACCTCGCTCGGCGAGCGCCCCTCAACAACAACCGCGGTGATGATCAGCCTGGCCTTGGACACCCATCAAGCATCTGCAACTGAAACGAAACACCGTCATCCGCTCGAAATCACCTGGTCTGCGATGCTGACGATGTACTCGTCGGAGCAGTCGGGCATCGGCATGGGCGGCGACTGATCAGGGCCGAAAGCCCCTCCTGGTCGCACGGCCGGCTCGTTAGGTTCACATTGAGGGGAACCACCATGTATCGAATCGACGCCTACCACCGACCAACGTCGGTGGCCGACGCGGTGGACCTGCTCGCGGCGCCGAACCGCCTGGCTCTGGCCGGGGGCACGACCGTTCGCCACGACGGCGGAGCCAGCCCCACGGAGGTCGTCGACCTCCAGGCGCTCGGACTCGACCGCATCGCGGTCGACGATGATGTCCTACGGATCGATGCAATGGTGACCCTCGAGGCCATCGTCGAGAACCACTCAGTTCCCGAGCTGATTCGCACGGCGGCACGCGCAGAACTTCCCAGCACGCTCCGCACGGTCGCCACCGTCGGCGGCACGATCGGCGCCGCATGCGCCGACAGTCTGCTGCTCACCGCGCTGCTCGTGCATGATGCGTCGGTCAGCTTTGCGGACGGCCGAGCCGTGCCGCTCCAGGCCGTGCTCAGCAATGGACTTGCTGCGGGTGAGTTGGTGCTTGCGGTCGACGTGCACGGGTCGGGCAAGACTGCCCTCGCCCGGACCGGCCGGACACCCAGCGACGATCCCATCGTTGCCGCAGTGGCGCGCTCCACCGACCGCGGGGTCCGACTCGCCCTCTGCGGGGTCGGCCCGACACCCCAACTGGTCGGCCCCGGCGACATCGATCACCTCGACCCACCGAGCGACTTCCGCGGCTCGTCGGAGTACCGCCGCCATCTCGCTGAGGTCTTGTCGGCACGAGTCCTCCAGGAGCTTTCGTGACGACCATCTCGATCGTCCTCAATGGCGTCGGCACCAGCGTGGACGCGCCGCCGCACGAATCGCTCGCCTCCGTGCTTCGCCGACTGGGGATGTTCAGCGTCAAGTACGGGTCAGCAACCGGCGAGACCGGCGCGGCCGCTGTGCTGTTCGATGGTCGCCTCGCATCAGCAGACGTGATCTTGGCGGCGCAGGCCGACGGACACGAGATCACGACGGTCGAAGCGCTGAATACGGCGATGGGGCTGCAGCCGGTCCAGGAGGCGTTCGCGGCAACGGGTGCCTTGCAGTCGGGGTACTCGGCGGGTGCCATGATCCTCGGCACACTGGCCCTGCTCGAACACCACCCGGATCCGTCGGAGGATGCGATCCGCGACATGCTGTCGGGCATCCTCGACCGCGAGACCGGCTACGTGAAGCCGGTCGCCGCAGTGCGTCGAGCGGCAGCGCTGCTGCGCGGCGAAGAAGTCGAGCCGTGTGAACCCATCGTGCTGGAGCCCATGACCGACGGCGTGAATTCGGTCGTGGTCGACCCCGACGATCGAGCACCTGATGGGAGCGCTGCGCTCCCCCGGTTGATTCCTTCGGTTGATGTTCCCGAGTTTGCCGTTGTCGGTCATTCCGAGGTCAAGGTCGATGCCCTGAAGCTGGCGAAGGGCAATCCGGCGTTCACCGACGACATCGAGCTGCGCGACCTGTTGTACGCCAAGGTCCTCTACAGCCCGCATGCGCACGCTCGCATCGTTGACATCGACGACACCGCAGCAGTTGCGCTGCCTGGGGTGCATGCCGTGTTGCACCACAAGAACACGCCTCGCGTGAAGTACGCGTCTGGCGGGCAGTCGTGGCCGAACCCCCTCCCGTACGACCAGGTGAGCTTCGACGACAAGGTGCGCCATGTCGGCGACCGTGTGGCCGCCGTGGCCGCCGAGTCAATCGAGATCGCGGAGGAGGCGATCCGGCTCATCGAGGTCACCTACGCAGTCCTGCCGGCCGTCTTCGACGAGTTGGAGGCGATCGAGCCCGGCGCCCCGATCATCCACGATGAGGCCGACACGCACGACATCCACGATCGCGACCGCAACCTCGTCCATCACTTCGAGGCCGAACGTGGCGATGTCAACGCGGCGATCGAATCCGCTCCGCACGTGTTCGAGCGCACCTTCCGAGTGCACCAGGTGCAGCAGGTGCCGATCGAGCCGCACATCACGATTGCGTGGCTCGATGCCGACGAGCGAATGGTCGTCCGCACGGCAACGCAGGTGCCGTTCCATACCCGCCGCATGCTCGCCCCGCTCATCGGTATGGAGGTCAAAGACATCCGCGTGATCAAGCCCCGGATCGGTGGCGGATTCGGCGCGAAACAAGAAATGCTGCTCGAAGACATCGCTGCACATCTCGCGATCGCGACGCGCAGACCCGTGCGCCTCGAACTCACGCGTGAGGAAGAGTTCTGGGCGAGCCGTACGCGGCACCCGCAGACGATCACGTTCCGATCGGCGGTCGATGACGACGGCAACCTGTTGGCCCAGCACATGCAACTTGTCGGCAACACCGGCGCCTACGGCACACACGGCTACACCGTTCAGGCGGTGAGCGGGTTGCGCGGACTCAGTTCGTACAACTGCCCGAACAAGCGCTTCGACTGCGACGTTGCGTACACCAACATCCCCGTCCCCGGTGCCTACCGCGGGTACGGGGCGCCGCAGGCGCTCTTCGCCCTCGAAGCGCACATGGAGGACATCGCGCACGGAATCGGCCGCGATCCGCTGGAGTTCAAGCGGCAGAACTGGGTGACCGTCGGCGACGAACTCGACATCGCGCCACACATCGGCGAGCGGGCGACCGACGGCTCCGTCGAGCTTGACGAGTACCCGAAGGTGTTCTCGTCGGGCATCGAGGAATGTGTCGCTCAAGGGCAACGTTCGATCGGCTGGCACCGTCGCCTCGACCGGGCATGGCGCGAACCCGCCGACCGTCCACACATCCGACGCGGGTTGGGTTTTGCGTTCTGCATGCACGGCTCGGGCATTCCGTTCCTCGACATGGGCGGATGCAGCATCAAGCTCAACGACGATGGGTCGTTCAACATGCTGGTCGGGGCGACCGACCTCGGGACGGGCGCCGACACCGTGCTCGGCCAGATCGCGGCCGAAGTGCTGGGCGTTGCGCTCGACGACATCATCGTCTACTCGTCGGACACGGACATGACTCCGTTCGACACCGGCGCGTACGCATCGTCGACCACGTACATCTCGGGCACGGCGGTCTTGCACGCGGCCGAGGTGGTCCGCAAGCGGATCAAGGAACGCGCGGCCGAGATGCTCGGCGTCGACGAGCCGTGCACGATCGAACTGCACGACAAGCGAACGTGGGCTCCGGATGGCACGTCGGTGTCGATGGAGGAACTCGCGCTGCACACGCTGCACTGGGAGAACCAGGAGCAGATCATGGGCACCGCGTCGTACATGTCGCCTGACTGCCCACCCCCATTCGCAGCACAGTTCGTCGAGATCGAAGTCGACACCCAGACCGGCCAGGTCGAGGTGATCAAGATGACGATGGCCGTCGACTGCGGCGTGGCGATCAATCCGATCACTGCCTCCGGTCAGGTCGAAGGTGGCATGACGCAGGCACTGGGCTACGCGCACTGTGAAGAGTTCGCGTACGACGAGAACGGGCGGATGCTCAACGACCGACTCGGCCCGTACAAGATCTATCGCGCCGACGAGATGCCCGAGACCGAGGTGTTCCTCGTCCAGACGCTGGAGGACTCCGGTCCATTCGGCGCGAAGGCCGTTGCGGAGATCCCGAAAGATGGTGTCGCCCCGGCGATCCGCAATGCCATCATCAACGCGACCGGTGTTGCGATCAACGATCTGCCGTTCACGCCCGAGCGCGTCTGGGCCGCCCTCAACCAGGCATGACCACCGACCGCACGATCGCCCGGGCTCTCGCCGACGCGCTCGATGCGGGCGTTCCCGTCGCGATGGCGACGGTCGTCCGCACGCAGCACTCGGTGCCACGCCATGCGGGCGCCAAAATGCTTGTCTATGGCGACGGGAGGCAACTCGGCACGATCGGTGGTGGCGAGATGGAGTCGCGGGTGCGGGCGGCAGCCGCCGACGCCCTGGCGAGCGGGCATCCGACATCATTGGAGTTCGACCTCGTCGATCCGACGCACGGCGATCCCGGCGTGTGCGGCGGGTCGGCGTTCATCTACCTGGAGCCCTACATGCCTCAAGCACACCTCGTCGTGATCGGTTGCGGCCACGTCGGAGCCGCCGTCATTGAACTCGCCCATTGGCTCGGGTTCCGCGTGACTGCACTCGACGATCGGGCCGACGTTGCGGATGCGGCGTTGCTACCAGACGCCGACGTCGTCCTCGCCGGGCCCCTCGGCGAGTCGCTGCAGCACGTGACCATCGACGAGTCGACCCACGCCGTGCTCGTGACGCGCAACGTCGCGGTCGACGTCGAGGTGCTCCCAATCGTGCTCGACTCGCCCGCCCGGTCGATCGGCGTGATGGGCAGCTCGCGTCGATGGGCGACGACCCGCACCAAGCTGGCCGAGGCGGGGGTCGATGACGAGCAGCTCGACCGGGTGAACGCCCCGATCGGCCGTGACATCAACGCTGAGACTCCGGCCGAGATCGCGCTGTCGATCCTGACCGAGATCGTCGGCCTTCGACACGCAGCACTTGTCGTGGAGTAGAGGTGACCGCCCACCCCAACGTGTGCCTGCTGCGCGGCGGCGGCGACCTCGCGACCGGCGTCGCGTGGCGGTTGACGCGCGCCGGGTGGCCCGTGATCGTCTGCGAACTCGCAGCGCCACTCACCGTTCGCCGGACGGTTGCGGTGTCATCGGCCGTCTTGGACGGCATGGTCAATGTGGAAGGGATGCGCGCCGTGCGAGCCCGGACTGCCGAGGAAGCTTTGGAACTTGCGCCGACGGGTGTGATCCCCGTCCTCGTCTCCCCCGAGCTGCCACCCATCGACGTCGACGTCGTCATCGACGCACGGCTCGCGAAGCGCAACATCGACTCCTCGATCAACGACGCCGCACTGGTTGTCGGGCTCGGGCCGGGCTTCACCGCTGGCGTCGACTGTCATGGCGTTGTCGAGACGATGCGCGGCGCACGGTTGGGCCGGTTGCTGTGGTCGGGTGCCGCGGCGCCAAACACGGGAACGCCGGGCGTGGTCGGCGGACGCGGCGCGGAACGTGTTCTGCGTGCGCCGGCGGACGGCACGGTGGTCTGGGAGGTGTCCATCGGTGATGCGGTCGAGGACGGTCAACGACTGGGGATCGTCGACGGCGCATCGATCAATGCGCCGTTCGCCGGAGTTGTTCGCGGCTTGATCTCCGATCGAGTGGGACTCACGACCGGATTGAAGATCGGCGATGTCGACCCTCGGCGCGATCCGTCGGCATACAACGAGATCTCCGACAAGGCGCTGGCCATCGGTGGTGGCGTGGTCGAGGCGGTGCTGACGTGGTTGAACCAATAGCGCTTGACGACCTCGCCACGGCCCTGGACCTCGGCCCGAACGAGCTGGTGTCGTTCGTCGGGGGCGGCGGCAAGACCACCGGCCTGTTCGCGCTCGGCTCCCAACTCGCTGGCACGGTCGTCCTCACGACCACGACGAAGATGGGCCACGAACGGACCGATGGACATCACCTTCTCATCGACCCGACCGACGTCGAACTGACCGATGCGCTTCGGCGCCACCGGACGGTTCTGGTGTGGCACGCCGGCGCCGGGCATAAGGCGATCGGCGTCGCCCCTCAGCTCTGCGACCGATGGTTCGATCTCGCGGATCACCTGATCGTCGAGGCTGACGGGTCGCGCCAACGGCCATTCACCGCACCGAATCCGTTCGAACCAGTCGTTCCGTCGCGCACGACGCTGCTTGTCGCCTGTGTCGGTGCCGGCGCCTTCGGGCGGGTCATCGCCGACCGCTGCCATCGTCCGATGCGCGTCGCCGCGTTGGCCGCGTGTTCCCCGTACCAGCGACTCACTCCAGAGCGACTGGCAGCGGTGCTGTCGAGCGAGCGGGGCGGGCGCAAGGGTTGCCCGCAGCGAGCCCGCTACGCCGTGGTGCTGAATCAGGTCCGGCCATCGGACCACGGGTTCGTCGACGAGCTGACCGATGCGATCGACGGGAGCTTTGCGGTCGTTGCCGTTGCCACCAGCTGAGCGAAACACACGAGCGCTGGCTGAGCACATGCACTGAACCGGCACCACGTGCGCCCACCCGTCTGGAACTCGGGCGGAACGTCGACGAAAGCCCGTGAGCCTCGAGCGCATTCTTCCGGCGATCCAACGAGCGACGTCGCCGTTGACAGCATCGCCGACGAACCGGACTGCGTCACATCGACTCAGCCCGGGCGGGCTTCAACCGGCTGACCCTGCGGGCCCTGCCCAACCACTACCAGATCCTGATTCTCGCTGGCGTCCTCGCACGCCTCCCGATCGTCGGGAGACATGGTTCCGATCTCACAGATGACCTCGCCAGCGTCGTCACGCACCTCGATCTCGGACATCGTCACGTTGCCGTCGTTCTCGACGAACCACACGCCGTCCTCGAGAAGCAGTATGAGCGACGGGTCCTGCGGAAGATCCACGCCACCATCGTCTGGGATGGTGGATTCCGTGTCGTCGTCAGACTGGGTGGCGTCATAGACGAAGTAGCCGACCCCCGCCAAGACAATGAGGCCGACGACCGCGACAACAACCCAAATCAAGCCTCGCCGGCGTGACCCCGCCTCTGCCGTTTGGTCCTGATCGCTGATTCCGTTCATCCGTAATTCCTCTTTCAATCGTACTTCGAAATCCTAATCGACGCGAGTGCGTCGATTCATCGTTTGGGTTCGCGTCACACGGGTTCAGATCCTGAGCGATTCGGCGCCGACCGGTCCGGTGCCGACCGAGAACTCGACGCCCGGCCCTCGTGTCACCGGCCGTGCCAAAGTCCTCGCGGTGGTGAGTAGGTAGATCCCAGCGTGGGTCACCTCAAGCGGTGATCGTGAACGACGACCAAGTCAGTTCAGATCACATGCTCGAGGGGTTGTCCACGCTGCTGTCAGCGAGGAAGACCATGGATGTTGTCGACGCGTACGTGCGACTACCGATTGACATCCAAGAAGGTCCCATCGCCGAAGAGCACACGAATCGTGTAACCGGTCTTGGCAACCTTGTTCTGGAAGTCAAACCGCATGATGGACTCAGCGCTCACCAGCGTGCCGCCGTTCCAGCCCGCTACGGTGGAATCGAGCAGGGCATCCGTGGGTGCATCGCTTCCCTGCCAGACGACATCGGAAGTATTGTCATAGGTCAGCCAGACCTTCTTCAGGTCGCCGTTGTTAGTGGGCCACAGGACGCTGACTTCGGCAATCGGCTTGTCGGCACCCGTGAAGTTCGTCAACCGCACCGTCAGACGCTTCCCCTTGGTCTGCATCCTGTCGATCTTGATCCCCGCCGTGATCTCCACGTTGGCGTCGTCGGAGACAGTCTCCGTGCCGAACGAGTCGGTGCCAGTGGCAGACGCCGTGTTCGGCACGGTGAACGGATTCACCACGTTGCCGCACTTCTTGAGGAAGCCCTGGCTGTTGTAGCGAGCGACCGTGAAGAACGCGATCTGCCAGTTCGTGTCGACACCTTCGATCGGTCCACCCGACTGGCCCCAACCGTCGGTGAAGGTATCGGAGCACGACAGGTGCAGCTCGAACGCAGGATCGTCACCCGGCGGGTCGAAGATGATGTCGTTCCTCGTCAGGCTGGTGACGATCTCCACATCTGCGGTGATGTCGACACCGTCGAGGTAGACCAGACCGTCACCCGCAGTCGAGCCCTCGAGAATGCTGCCGTTCAAGAAGACGAACCGGAAGTCGTCACCCGACAAGGTTCCGTACGGCGAGTCTTCGCTGGCGAACGGCGCCGTCAGGTAGTCAACGGTGACCGTCACCGACTCACCAGCCGGGATCTGGACCGTACAGCCCACTTCCTGACCAGCGCTTGCTGAGCAATCGCCGCTACCGGACGTCACGTTGACGCCGGTCACTGCGAGTGAGTCGTGCACCATGTCCGTGACCGACACGTCCACCGCATCCGATGGCCCAGCATTGCTCACCTCGATGGTGAACGACTGGTTCGTGCCCTGCGGCACCGAAGTCGGATCGAACGTCTTGATGATCGACAGGTCGATGTCGGTCAAAATATCGATGGTGTCGTCGTCGGTGGCGGTGATGTCATCACCCGGAACGTCCGGATCGCCCAGAGGCGCTTCGGCCGCAACGTCGGCGGTGTTCGGGACCGAAGGCAACTCGTTGACGCCGCCGGCTCCGTTTGCCTCAGGAACTGACGCGTCGACCGTGAACTCAACCGTGATGGTCCCCGACTGACCCGGGGCCAGTGTGGTGATTGACCACTCGACCGTCTGGTCATTGCTATCGCTGTCGGCATCTGCCCCCACTGTGCCGGAAACACCGGTCACTGTGAGTCGAGGGTCGACGGGATCGGAAG
>CAXMZV010000152.1:0-8469 GCA_964199985.1 Candidatus Ilumatobacter isfjordensis
TCCACAAGGTGATCGAGCCGCTGACCGACCCGACGAACCACGGCGGCGATGCAGCGGACGCCTTCCACATCATTGCGCCATCGCTGCCCGGCTACGGGTTCTCGGACAAGCCGACGGTCACCGGCTGGGGTGTCGACAAGATCGCCACCACGTTCGCTGAGTTGATGGCCCGCCTCGGGTACGACCGTTACGTCGCACAAGGTGGCGACTGGGGGTCCGGCGTCACGACAGCACTCGGAGCACTCGATGCCGAACACTGCGCTGCGATCCACGTCACCCTCGCCATGGGCGCCAGCCCGAAGCTCGACGGCGGACTCAGCGACGCAGCCAAGCGAACGCTCACGCGCTTGCAGTTCTACCGCGACTGGGACTCGGGTTACTCCAAGCAGCAGGCGACGCGCCCCCAGACCGTCGGCTACGGCCTCGTCGATTCACCGGCCGGGCAGGCAGCCTGGATCCTCGAGAAGTTCTGGGCGTGGACCGACACTCGCGACTCCGACACCGGCACCGGCAATGGCACCGACACGGGAGGCGGCCACCCTGAAGATGTCCTGGCGCGCGACGAACTGCTCGACAACATCATGCTGTACTGGATCAACGGCAACGCCGCCTCGTCCGGCCGGTTGTACTGGGAGAGTTTCGGCAAAGGCACCCGCCATACCGTCGACATTCCGACCGGTTTTGGGGTGTTTCCCGAGGAGATCGCGCCGCCGGTGCGCGAATGGGTGGAGGACGGTTACACCAACATCGTGCACTGGGTCGAGCATGATCGCGGCGGTCATTTCGCTGCGTTCGAGGTGCCGGACACCTACGTCGGAGAGATCAGAACGATGTTCCGACCCTTTCACCGGGCGGCTCGTTAACGTCCGACATTCTGACTGCCTTCGACCACACCGACCCGAATCCCCCGCAGCACGGCCGTGAACCCGGCAGCGCGAAGGCTGCATGGTCGTACCGCTCGTTCCGCATCATCTTCGTCGGTCTGGCGCTGTCGCAAATCGGCACGTGGATGCAGAACTTCACCCTGCCGGCCTACATCCAGGATCGCACCGACCGCCCCGCATTCGTCGGCGTCGCGATTTTCATGCAGTTGGGGCCGCTCCTCATCCTGTCGATTCCAGCCGGGGTGCTCGCCGACAAGGTGTCGAAGCAGAAGCTCCAGCTCACAATGCAGTCGATCTCCGCTGTGCTCACGCTGTGTCTTGCCTTTTTCGTGGCACGAGACGCCGCGCTGGTGGCGATCTTTGGGACACAGTTCGCCATCGGCGTCGCAAACGCGCTGAATGCGCCAGCCTTCCAGGCAAGCATGCCCCTGCTCGTTCACCGCCAGGACTTGCCCGGAGCGATCAGCCTGAACTCAGCGATGATCAACGGCAGCCGGGTCATGGGCCCGGTCCTCGCTGCCGTACTCGCTGCGGCTGGAATGAGCACGTCGCAGATCTTCGTCGTCAACGCTGCGACCTATGTGTTCTTCATCATTGCGCTGCTGATCGTTCGCATGCCCGATGTCCGCGGCACGTTCACCGAGGTCGGCTGGCGGCGCCTCCTGACCGGCATCAACATCGTCCGCGAACGGCAGGTGCTCTCCCGTCTCCTCCTCGGCATGTTCTTGTTCTCCCTGTTCAGCCTGCCGTTCGTCGGACTGTTCCCGTCGATCGCCGAACTCAACTTCGGCTTCGACGCGCTCGGCAATCAATACCGAGCGCTGTATGCAACCTGGGGGCTGGGCGCCTTCTTCGGCGCCATCTCGGTTGGCACGTGGCTCGCTGACGTCCGCCGCCACACGCTGATCGTCCGTGGCTTCACGGGCTTCGCGGTCATCCTCGCGATCTTCTCCCAGCTCCGCGACTCGTTCTTGCCGTACCCGGTCGGCTTCCTGCTCGGGTTCGCCTACTTCATGACCGCAACCGCGATCACCACCGAGCTGCAGCTCAACCTGAAGAACACCGAACGAGCCTCAGTGATGCCGCTGTGGTTCATGGTGTTCGGCGGCACGGTGCCAATCGGCAACTTGTTCTTCGGTGTCGTCATCGAATGGGTCGGCGCTCGCGCCGTGCTCGGGTTCGGAGCGGCGTTCGCCATCTTCCTCGCCTACTGGGTCGACCTACGCCACTTGACTCGCGGCGCATTCCTGCCCGAGAGCGACGGCGGCGAGAAGTACACGCCGGTCAACGCCAGCCGCCTCGTCTAATGACGTGTCGGAGTTCCGTCGAGCGGATGCCCGTTGTCCGGTGTTTGTGGTGACTCAGAAGGTCACAGCGGTTCTGTGCCACGACAGACCGCGAACAACGGTGTTTGTGGTGACTCAGAACGCCGCCGATCGAGCTCGGACGAACCCCGAGCTGCTCACCGAAGCAACTCGGCGGTGCCTCGATCAGCTGAGCAGTTGCTCGGCGATGCGCTCGAGGCCAGCGGACCGACTGGCCTTGACCAGCACCACATCGCCTGCCTGGAGGTCACCGATGAGACCGACCGGATCGTCGGTCGGCCGAACGCCGTAGAGATCCGTTCCGGTGGCGACGAGCTGTATACCGAGCGTCTCAGCGATGCGCGCAACTTCACGGTGGCCCTCAACCTCGTCATCGAGTTCGCCCATGAGGCCAAGGATGGCGATGCGACGGTCGGCGTCCATCGCTGCCAGCGCAACGAGGGCAGCGGTCATCGATGTTGGGTTGGCATTGTAGGCATCGTTGACGACCGTGGCTCCGGACAAAGCCGTCGACACTTCCATGCGCATGCCCGACATCGACGCTGTCGCCAGGGCACCCACTGCAGCATCGAGCGAGACGCCGACGGACCCAGCGACAGCGATTGCGGCGGCGGCATTTGATGCCATGTGGGCACCGCTCGCCGCCAGCTCGACATCGGCGCTCCCCCAGGGAGTGTCGATACGGAATCGCGGCCGAGCCAACGCGTCGAGCGTGAGGTTTTTCACCCGCACGTCGCCCGCCATACCGTACGTGAGCACTGCGGCGTCGGTGTGACGAGCCATCGCCACAACCCGTTCGTCGTCGGCGTTGAGGATCGCCGTACCGGACGAAGTCAGCGACTCGACCAACTCCTGTTTCGCCTTGGCGACGCCCTCAACGCCACCCACTCGTTCGGTGTGCGAGTGACCAACGGCGGTGACCACGCCGATGTCGGGTCGGGCAACGTCGCACAGTCTCGTGATCTCACCGAAGCCGCGCATCCCCATCTCGAGCACGAGGACCTCGGTGTCGTCGGGAGCATTCAGCACGGTGATCGGCAGGCCCTGCTCGTTGTTGAAGCTGCGCTCGTTGGCCGCGGTTCGCAGCTCAGCCCCGCACGCGGCGGCAATCAGATCCTTGGTCGACGTCTTGCCGACACTGCCGGTGACACCGACGACCTTGCCGACCGATTGGCGACGGGCAAACGCGGCAAGCGCCATCAACGCTGCTGCCGTGTCATCGACTTCGATGGCAGTGGCCGCCTCAGCGGAGCGTTTCGGCTCGCTCGTGAGATGCACGACCGCTCCGGCTGACCGAGCGGTCTCGATGTATTCGTGACCGTTGCGGTCGGCCACGATCGGCACGAACAACTGGCCCGGTTGCACCGTCCTTGAATCGAACGATGCGCCGTCGAACTCGACATCAGGCCCGACCAGTCGTCCACCGATGCCGGCCGCTGCCGCTGATGCCTGAATCCTCACGAGCCTCGACGGTACCGTTCGCACCATGACGAATAGCGGAGGACGACGATGAGTGGCACCCAGAGCGGCGCTGACGATCGGATCCACCTGATCATCGTGTTCGGTGGCCAGAGCGCCGAACACGACGTCTCATGCACGACCGCTGCGCACGTGTTGGCCGCGGCAGATCCGACGAGATACCGCATCACCCCGATCGGGATTTCAACAGACGGGCAATGGGCCATCGCTGACCAAGCGGTCGCCGCGCTTGCCGCGGATTCGAGCGAACTACCCGGACAGCTCGACCCGACGGGATCTGACGTGTCGCCCACGCCGATCCTTGCTGCGGCCTCGGCCGAGGCGTCGACGACCGTCGTGATGCCGCTCCTCCACGGGCCAATGGGGGAGGACGGGACAATCCAAGGGTTGCTCGAACTCACCAACTTGCCCTACGTCGGCACGGGCGTCCTCGGTTCGGCGGTCGCGATGGACAAGGCCATGGCCAAGCAGGTCGTCGCTGCCGCAGGCATCCCGCAGGCTCGGTATCGAGCGTTCGTCGAACACCAGATGACACCGTCGCTCGCCAGCGAGATCGCCGAAGACCTCGGACTGCCCGTCTTCGTGAAGCCGGCGAACATGGGCTCGTCCGTGGGCGTGTCGAAGGCATCAAGTGTCGACGAGCTGCGTGCCGCAATCGAGGTCGCCCTCACTTACGACGAGGTCGTCGTCGTCGAAGAGGCCGTGGTCGGCAAGGAGATCGAAGTTGCCGTGCTCGGCAATCACGAGCCCGCGGCGGCGACACCCGGCGAGATCGTGCCAGGCGACGACTTCTACAGCTACGAAGACAAGTACGTGGCTGACGGGTCATATGCTGTCATTCCTGCCCCGATCGGGGACGACGCCCTCCGCGAGGCAAAGGACCTGGCGATCAAGACGTTCCGGGCGTTGCGATGCGAGGGCTTGTCTCGCGTTGATTTCTTCTGGGAGGATCCCGCCGCCGACATCAATGGCAGACCTGGTCGCGGGTTCCTCCTCAACGAGGTCAACACGATGCCGGGCTTCACGCCCATCTCGATGTTTCCGAAGATGTGGATCGCCGACGGAGTGAGCTATCCAGAGATCATCGACCGACTCGTCGACCTCGCGCTCGAACGCCACACCCGGCGTCGCCGCAACACCGCTCGCTGAACCAACGCACCGCCCCAGCCAGCTAGCCAACCCCAAACATGTAGGAAAATCGTCGCTCAGCGACGCCCGTGCCACATTTTTCGGTCAGGACGGGGCGAGGGCGGCGCGGAGGAAGGCGCGGAGTTCGTCACGCAGAACTCGAAGCCCAGGCGTGTCGGCGTGCCAGCCGACGGCGCGCAACACCTCGGGCTCGGTCGCGATACCGGTGACGGTCGCATAGCCCAACGCAGCGATCAACCGCGGGTCCCCCTGGCGCACCCGGCCACCTTCCATCTCGGCGGCGAGGTAAGCAACCGCCCGATCGATCAGGGGTGCGATCCGCTCGGTCAGCCGGTCGGCCTGTGCCGAGTTGAGTCTGCTGACCTCGCGCACCAACCCGAGTAATGCCGGGCGTCGGACCGCCGGGCGGAACACAGCGCGCACCACAGCGTCGATGCGGTCGAGCGGGTCGTCAGGTGCTGAACGGACCGCGGCATCGATGACCACGACGAGTTCGGTGGCCACCTTTTCGAGCACGCCGTCGATCAGCGCTTCTTTGGAATCGAACCAATAGAGCACCGTCTGTTTGCGGATGCCGACCACCCGTGCTATCTCGTCGAGCGAGACGGCATCGACACCACGTGCACCGAACAGGTCGAGGGCAGCATCGAGAATGCGTTCCCGAGTGGTCCGCTCAGGCATCGACGTGCCGCCTGCCATCCCGCTCGTTCTCCGTGTCGCCTTCGCACATCACGCCATCCTCGCAGCTCTCTCTACCAATTGGTAGAGAATCGTGCTAGAACAGTGCCTGTGATTGCCGAATCCCTTGCGGGCAAACGAATTGCCATCACCGGGTCGACCGGCTTCGTGGGCACCGCACTCGTCGAGCGCATGCTCCGCTCGGTCCCCGACTGCGAGCTCGTCCTGCTTGTCCGCGACGGCAAGCGGACACCTGCTGCCAAGCGGACGCAGAAGGAGATCCTGAAGAACAACGCCTTCGATCGGCTGCGCGAAGCCCACGGAGCGCCCGACGCGACCGAGACGTTTGCCGAAATGACCGAGCGGCGAATCACCACCATCGCCGGCGACGTCAGCCGCGACGGCCTCGACCTGAGCGACACCGACCGGGCGATCTTCGCGAGCTGCAGCACCGTCATCCACTCGGCCGCTGCCGTCTCGTTCGACTCGCCGCTCAACTCGGCCGTGGAAATCAACCTGCTCGGCCCGGTCCGTATCGCCGAGCTGTGCAACCAGCTCGAGATCACGCCCCACATCGTGGCCGTGTCGACCTGCTACGTCGCCGGCAACCGCCGCGGCCGCGCCCCCGAAGAACTCGTCAGCGAAGGCCCCTGGGACATCGGCCTCGACTGGCGCAACGAGGTGGCCTCAGCCCGGCGTCTCAAGGGCGACAACGAAGCGATCAGCCGCACTCGAGCGAACCTCGAACGCTTCCGCAAGGAAGCGCGCGGCGAACTTGGTGCTGCTGGCGCCCCTGCCCTTGCGGCAAAGACCGAGCAGCTGCGTGAGCGCTGGGTGCGTGCCGAGCTCGTCGACGCTGGACGGTCACGCGCCGCCAGTCTGGGGTGGCCCGACGCCTACGCCTACACGAAGGCCCTCGGCGAGCAAGCACTGACCGAGGTGAAGGGCCCGGTGCCGGTCTCGATCGTGCGCCCCTCAATCATCGAGTCGGCCTGGGCCGAACCGAACCCCGGCTGGATCCGCGGGTTCCGCATGGCCGAGCCGGTCATCATCTCCTTCGCAGGCGGCTTGCTCAAGGAGTTCCCGGGCGTCCCCGAGGGCACCGTCGACGTCATTCCGGTCGACATCGTCGTTGCGGCGATCATCGGCGTCGCAGGCGCTGGCCCCGAGCGGGCACCGGCCATCAGCCAGGTGGCCTCGGGTGGTGTCAACCCACTCCGGTACCGAGCGATGGTCGATTGGACCACGGCGTTCTTCACCGAGAATCCGCTGTACGACAAAGACGGTCAACCGATCATCGTGCCCGAGTGGCGGTTCCCCGGCCGCGGTCGAGTGCAGAAGCAGCTGACGCGTGCCCAGAAGACGCTGACCACTGCCGAGAAGGCATTGCAAGCGCTGCCCTTGCGCGGCAAGCAGGCCAACTTCGCCGCCGAACTGGAATCGAAGCGCCAAGACATCGAACGAGCGCTGGAATACGTCGAGCTGTACGGCCTCTACACCGAATGCGAGGCGATCTACCAGGTCGACAATCTGCTCGATCTGTGGGAGTCGCTCGACGCCGACGACCAGCGCGATTTCAACTTCGACCCGCGGGTCGTCGACTGGGATCACTACGTCAACCGCATCCACTTGCCGTCGATCGTGCAGCACGCTCGCGTCAAGTCCACACCGGGCAAGTCGAAGAGCACCGACCGCATGGTGCGCTTGCGCAAGCAGGTCCTCGATCCGAAGCGTCAGGTCGCAGCGTTCGACCTCGAGAACACCCTCATTGCGTCCAACGTGGTCGAGAGCTATTCGTGGCTGGCCACCCGCCGACTCGACACACCCGAACGCCTGCGGTACGTGTTCCGCACGCTGCTCGAAGCCCCGAGCCTGCTCAAGATCGATCGGCAAGACCGCACCGACTTCTTGCGTCACTTCTACCGGCGCTACGAGAACGCTCCGGTTGCCCAGGTCGAGGCCGATGCGCGCGAGATGATGACGCAGCTGATCATGGCCAAGAGCTTCCCCGACGGACTTCGCCGAGTTCGCGAGCACCGTGCCGCTGGCCACCGCACGGTGTTGATCACTGGCGCTCTCAGCTTCAACGTCGAGGGACTGCGGCCGCTGTTCGACGAGATCTTCGCAGCAGAGATGACCATCAAGCCGGACGGCACCTACACGGGTGAGATGCCGGTCGTGCCGCCGACCGGCGAAGCCAGGGCGCAGTTGCTTGCCGACTACTGTGATCGAGAAGGGCTCGACCTTGACGAGTGCGTCGCGTATGCCGACTCGTCATCCGACTTGCCGCTCTTCGAAGCGGTCGGTTTCCCGGTTGCGGTCAACCCCGAAACGCGGCTCGCCGCTATTGCCCGCAAACGCGGCTGGTTGGTCGAGAACTGGAGCAAAGCCTCCGGATCGCCTCAACCACTGCTGCCCATCGGCGAACTGTTGAGCGAGCGCGAGCGGAAGGCGTTCGTTTCATGAGGGCACTGCAGGTTCGACGCAACGTGGCCAAACTCGGAATGGCCCGCATCGCCTCGGCGGTGTCCCCCACGATGGCTGCCAAGATGGGCCCGCTCGAGATGCGGATCATCGACGATCCGGCATGCCCGGGCGGCAGCAACACGGATGGTTGGCACCGGGTGCGAACCCGGCTCTCTGGCATCTGCGGATCCGATATCGCACTGGTTGAAGGGCACGCGTCGACCTACTTCGAGGATTGGGTGAGCTTTCCCTTCGTGCCCGGTCACGAAGTGATCGGCGACCTCGAATCCGGGCAACGCGTCATTCTCGAGCCAGTGCTCGGCCACGCTGCCCGCGGGCTGCCCTTGCCCTTCGCCTGTGCGGCGCCCGCCGACGGCGACGACTACGCGCATCGCGCAATGGACTCGAACGGCGGAGCGCTGAAACCCGGAATTCAGACCGGCTTCTGCTGCTCCACCGGCGGCGGATAGGCCCCGTGGTTCTGGGCG
>CAXMZV010000153.1:0-8444 GCA_964199985.1 Candidatus Ilumatobacter isfjordensis
CATCACCCAACCGTACGACCTCAAGTCCACGTGAGGTCAAGGGCATTGTTGAGCTTGTCTCAATGCTCCACATCAGCGACGTCAACTTCACCCGCCGAGGCTGCCGAAATTCTCCTCGGCCAGCATTGGGAAGTGGTCACCGAGGTCGTCCCGTCACTGAGGACCTCTCGTGCCGGCCAAGGACCGGACGAACACCCGTCATCGGCTGCCGACATCACATTGCTCGAACGCTTCGAAGCGTTCTGCTGGATGTTGCAGCAGGTCCAGGAAAGCCGACGTCTGATCTTGATTCTCGAAGACCTGCATTGGGCCGACTCCGCGACGCTGCGATTGCTGCACTATCTGGCAGCTGGGCACCGGTTGCCGGGCACGATGATCATCGGAACACATCGCACCACGGAGCCCGCCGAGTTGTTCGACGACATCCTCGCCGACCTGCGCACCGAGCCGCAGGTGGAGCGGATGCTGCTGGCCGGGCTTTCTGCGACCGACCTCATGCTGCTGATGCCAGCGGGCCCGCTCAGTAGCGACGAAGAGACGGCGAGTTGGGTGTATCGGGAGACCGACGGAAACCCATTCCTCGCGGTCGAGATCATCGATCACATTGCTGAGACGGGTTCGCGTGATGGTGTTCCCGTTGGGGTGACCGAGGTGGTCGAACGGCGGCTGCGGCGGCTGTCACCCGATACGCAGAGGTTGCTCGAGTACGCAGCCATCCTCGGTGAGGCGGCGCCGGCCGGCCTACTTCGTCAGTTTGCAGACGTTGTGTCCGATGTGCCGGCGGCGCTGGCCGAGGCCACCCAGGCCGGCATCCTCAGCGCGGTCGACTACGGCGAACGGCAGTACCGATTCACGCATGCGATCGTCCGTAAGGCCGCAACGGCGTCGATGTCGGTCCTCCACCTTGAGGATCTGCATGTCGCAGCCGCCGGTGCCTGGGCGTCGCAGCCGCGGTCCGATGGGGTGACGATGGCCGTCGCTTCGCACTACCTTGCCGCAGCCGACGCGGCAGGGCTCGACGAAGCCGTCGAGGCGTTCACGGAAGCGGGAGCAGAGAGCGACCGCACGGGCGCCAAAGTAGAAGCAGTGAAGTGGTACGACCATGCGTTGACCCGACTACCGGACGATGATCCGCGCCGACCTCCGCTCCGGTTGAAGCGATTCGTCGCTGCGCAAGCGGCCTGGCATTGGCTGCACGGCGACTACGGGACGAACCGAGGCGCCAAGCCGGCATAGGCACGGCCTGCTCGGCTCCGTGCGGATCGCGTTTCGGTGCCCGATATCGACACGTGCTCCTACCCCTGCCAACCGCTCAAGATCGGCACCTTCGATCGGTCGGACCCGCTCGTAACGCGTGGTCCAGTGATGTGACTCAGCGA
Organism: Candidatus Ilumatobacter isfjordensis; assembly: GCA_964199985.1. GTDB lineage: Bacteria > Actinomycetota > Acidimicrobiia > Acidimicrobiales > Ilumatobacteraceae > Ilumatobacter_A > Ilumatobacter_A isfjordensis. The sequence goes on from CAXMZV010000153.1 coordinate 1,380, forward strand.
TCGAGCGGAAGGCGCTCTCCGCTGCCGGATCTGGGCGGGCCGCACGGCTCGCGCTAACGTCGTTACGAGCGCCCCCAATCCGGCGTTCAGGCGCAGCGAGGGTCCGGCTCCAGACGTTCACAATCGTCGGGGCGATCAACGAGCGCCATCAGCTTCTTTGGCGCCAGGACGCAGAAGCTCTCGGTCACCAGCTCGCGCACCTCGTCCCAATCGGTATCGGCGTCGAGCAACATTCCAAGGGCGTCACGTCCCGAACCGAGAACGAAGAACGGATGACCCGCGTTGCGCAGAGTCTCCAGCTCCTCACCCGCCGACCGGAACGACAACACGACCACTCGGGTCGGCGTTGGCGACCTCGACACCGAGGACGTGCGTGAACGTTCGCTTGCGGACCTGCCATCGCATCCCGGCCCAAGCCCGCTCCTCGTAGGCGTCCGGTAGTCCCAGACACAGCTTGCGCAGCCGCTCTTCGATGTCGTCGGGCACGTCGTGGGTGTGACGACGATTATTGTCGGCCATCGTCCGAAGATAGGTCGAGCGCGGGCGTCGAGCGATTTGTTCCCGTGGCACGAACGCGCCGGAGGGTCTCGGTCACCCACGTCATCGCGTCGCCATTCTTGGCCAAGCGACATGAGACACGCTGCAGCGTGCGTCTCAGGAAGCGTGGTTCATGGTGTCGTCAAAACTCGAGATACCAACAGTACTTCGTCACGGCTCAGTCGGCAGCTGCGGACTCACGAGCCAGCGTGGCGACCAACACGGTTCCCTCCAGATCGAATGTCACCACTGCGGTGTCACCGGTGACCGACACGTCGGCGGTCCCCACCACGAGTTCTCCGTCGCCCTCGACGGTCTTCTCCGGGCAGAGATCGGGGTTCACGCATTCGCTGAGCCCGAACGTCCAGGATGGGCGACGACCGGGCGTGAGCCTATTCAGGCGATGAGCCACCGCCGGTGTGGCTTCCGCCGCCGCCGGTGTGGGATCCGCCGCCGCCGGTGTGGCTTCCGCCGCCGCCGGTGTGGGATCCGCCGCCGCCCGTGCCTGACTCGAATTCAGATCTCAACACGACGGAGATCGCCGCAAGAGCAGGGGTGGTCACCCAGCGCCCGTAGGTCGGGTGGCTCCAGCCGAGGTCTGCGTACAGGCGAACCACGGCGCCTTGCGTCGCATCACCCCAGACCCCATCGGTCGATTTGTCGCTGGCATCCAGCAACCCGACCGACAGCAACAATCGTTGCAGGTCCGCGATCTCTCGCTTCTTGCTCTTGAACGTGACCATGTGCCCTCCTTACATCGCCGATTTCGGCCTCGAGTGGCGTACCGAGCGATGGTCCTCTCGAAGTATTCCACAGTCGGGGCCTACACTCGATTTTCGAGGGCGCGGGCGCGTCTCGAAGACGAGCGATTCTGTGGGAACATGTTTCCCCGACAACCACGGTCGCGTCCGCGGAGGGAGACGTCAAACGATGACCAGCGCACCATCGGGCGAGGTGACGTTCCTGTTCACCGATGTCGAAGGCTCGACCGAGCTGTGGGATCGCACGCCCGACTCGATGAAGGTCGCGTTGACCGAACACGATGCCCGGGTGAACGCCGCTGTCGAGCGGCACAACGGATACGTCTTCACCAAGGCGGGTGACAGCTTCGCGGTCTCGTTCGCGTCGCCCCACGACGCGCTGGCCGCGGCCATCGAGGGTCAGCTCAGCCTGCTCGAACCAGTGGGCGGGATGGCGTTGAAGGTTCGCATGGCACTCCACACAGGGACGGCCACAGTCCGCGACGGCGACTACTTCGGCGTGGTGGTGAACCGTGCCGCTCGACTCATGTCAGCCGGCCACGGTGGCCAGATCCTGATGTCACGCATGACTGCCGACCTGTTGTCCGAGCAGTTGCCCGGCGATCTCGGTCTGATCGATCTCGGCGAGCATCGGTTGAAGGGTCTCGCGCAACCCGAACGTATCTTCCAGTTGCGGCATCCCGACCTCGACGATCGTGTGCGTCGCCTGCGGGCGCTCGAAGGGCCCGCGTGCAACCTGCCGCCACAGCTCACCAGCTTCGTGGGTCGCGAACGCGAAGTGGCGACGGTCCAAGGTCTGCTCGCCGCGAATCGACTCGTCACGCTCATGGGGACAGGTGGAGCGGGCAAGACGCGCCTGGCCTTGCACGCAGCCCGTGATCTGCTCGAGATGTTCCCGGACGGGATCCAACTTGTCGAGCTCGCAGCGATCACCGACGACGGGGTCCTGGTCGACGAGGTGGCCCAGGTGGTCGGAGCGCAGGCGAAACCGGGCACCGAGACCGTCGACGCGGTCGCCAACGCGATCGGCGAACGCAGCGTGCTGCTGATCCTCGACAACTGTGAGCAACTCGACGCGGCGGTCGCCGAACTGGTGCGTCGACTGCTGTCTGCCTGTCCCGACGTCAAGGTGCTCGCCACGAGCCGCGAACTCCTCGGCGTCGACGGCGAGTGCGTCTACCGTGTCCCCTCGCTGGACCTGCCGCCCGACGGCGCAGATGCAGAAGCTTCGCTCGAGTACGACTCGGTTCGGCTCCTGGCTGAACGAGCGAAGCTGTCCGAGGCCGACTTCCGCGTCGACGACACCAACGTCGCAGACGTCGTCGACATCTGCCGGCATCTCGACGGGATCCCGCTGGCGATTGAACTCGCGGCGGCACGACTGCGGATGATGTCGCCCGCCCAGATCGCCACGCGGCTCGATGAGCGCCTGCGGCTGCTGGTCGATACGAGCAAACACGGCAGCCAGCGACACCACACGCTGCAGGCGGCGATCGACTGGAGCTACAACCTGCTCGACGAGCGCGAACGCATGCTGTTTCGCCGGTTGAGTTGGTTCAGCGGAGACTTCAGTCTCGAAGCGGCCGAAGACGTCGGCGAGTTCGGCCCGTCCGATGACGTCGCGGTCATCGACGTGCTCGCCAGCCTGCTCGACAAGTCGATCGTGGCACCAGAACACGGCGTGAGCGGAACGATGCGCTATCGGCTCCTCGAGAGCATGCGCCTGTACGGGCGGGTCAGGCTTGCCGAGTCGGACGAGCTGACCGATATCGGCGTGCGGCATCTCGACTACTACACCCAGTTGTCCGAAGCGATGCAGGCCCAACAGCGTGAGGGCGACCTGGGCAGTGCACTGGCGCAGCGCGACGAAGAAGAGGACAACCTCCGCGCAGCGCTTCGTTGGGCACTCGACGAACGTCGCTTCGACTTCGCCGGCCGAATCGTGGGTGCGCTCGGCTACCTCTGGTACGCGGGCGGTCTGTATCGCGAAGGAATCGAGTGGTGTCGTGAGCTGTTCAGCTACGAGCCGGAGCTGCCCGACGACCTGAACGCCGCCGTTCTCCACGCGTACGGCACCTTGCTCGGTTCGTGGGCCCAACCGGTCGAAGGAGCCACGTTGTTGCGGCGCGAGGTCGAGCTCCGACGTCGCCTGGCTGATCCGGTGCGACTGGCCTCGGCGCTCAACAACCTGGGCAACGTCCTGCAGGACATCGGCGACTACGTCGACGGTGAGGTGATGCTCCGCGAGTCGATCGCGTTGTGGCGGTCCGCAGGAGAGTCGCCCAGCATGTCGTTCGTCAGCCTCGGCTACGGCTACCTCGCGCGCGGTGACCACCAGCGCGCTGCGGAGCTGTTCGGCCAGGCACTTGTGGAGGCATCGTCGGTCGAGGATGCCTACGGCACGGCGCTGTCCACGGCCCTCCTCGGTCTGTGCTCGTCGCTCGATGGCGACACGGTGGAGGCCCGTCGTCTGGTGCAGGACGCTCGTGCGCGATTCGAAGATCTTCGCGTTGCCCCCGCTGTCGCAGACGCCGATTTCAACCTCGCCGTGATCAGCCGCGACGAGGGTAGATCGATCGACGCCGCATGGAAGTTGTTGGCGTCGCTGTCCGTGCCGGAGGGCCTGTGGTACCTCGCCGCTCAGTTCTGGATCATGCAGGTCGCATCGTCGATCATCAGAGATCATGGAACTGCTGCGAAACTGATCGGCGCCGCGGTCGCGCACTACGACGGCTCCGCGGAAGTACAACCGGCGTTCGTGCTCATCGACCTCGAGGCAACCCGTCGAGCGTTGATCGAGCAACTCGGCGAGAAGGCGTTCGACCGTCACGTCACCGTGGGCCGGACGTTGACCCAGCCCGACGCGGTCTCGCTCGCTGTGAGCGCCCTGCACGACCTGATCGATCACGATGAAACGGAGCAGACCGATGACTGAGCAAGAGGCCTCGAAGGCTCCCGGCGATGCCGACAACGACCCCACCAGGCTGATGGCAACAATTGGTCGTGACGTCGAGGACAGCAGAGATCTCGTCTTCACCGCGTCCGACGCCGTCGTGGCATCGTTGCCATCGAGCGTCGACCACGGCGAGTACGCCAGGTATGTGCGCGAGACGTGGCATCAGCGCGGGCTCGAATGCACGGGGTTCGCGTTGGCAGCCATCGCGAACTTCATCCATCGCAAGCAACTCGGCAATCCGAATCTCCCGTCGGTCAGCCGCCGAATGCTCTACGAGATGGCGCAGGTGAACGACGGGGAGGACTATCGAACGGGCTCGACCCCGCGGGGCGCCCTCAAGGGGTGGAAGAAGGTCGGCGTGGCACGCGACGACCTGTGGCCGTACGACCCCGACGACGAAGACGGAACCGTGCACGGCGGGCTCACGCTCGGTCGCCTGCTCGACGCTCGGACCCGACCACTCGTGCGGTACCGCAGCATCGCTGACGGCGCGACGAACACGGTTCGCGCCGCGTTGGCGCAAGGGCACGCGATCTTCGCGTCGTCCGACACGCACGGCGGTTGGTACCGGCTCTTCCTGAGCAGCATCGAGCCCAAGATCCGCAGGGCACCCCACGACAAACCGGCTGGCGACCACGCGTTCGTCATCGTGGGCTACGACGACGACGAGCAGGCGTTCTGGGTGCACAACTCCTGGGGTCCGGAGTGGGGCCGCGAAGGGTATGCGCTACTCCCGTACCGGGAATGGGAAGAGAGCTGGAGCAGCGCGTGGGTCGTCGATGCCGTGACCGAATCGCTCGAAGACGCGGACGCAACCGACCTGGGGCCGGCGATCCCGAGCGACGCCGCCGCCCAGCAGATGTACCGCGACATGTGGCCGCATCTCGTCGTGCTTCGCGATGACGGCCGACTGTCTTCGTCGGGTCGGTATGAGATGGACGCTGGTTCGGTCCGGACGCTGCTGTTCATGTTCCAGGAGCACGCGATCGAGACCGGGTGGGAGCACCGGCGCCTGGCGGTGTTCGCGGATGGTGGGCACTGGGCGACGGGCGCGACGATCGAGCGGTTGCAGCCGATGCGCGATCGGTTGATGGCTGCCGGCATCTACCCGATCTTCGTCGTCTGGGAAACGGCATGGTTCGCCGATCTCCAGCAGGAACTGCGCGTGCGTGAGCGCGGTCGGCCCGAGGACGACGACAGACAGGCCCCGCAGGGTGCAACGGTGTCGCACGCCTGGGACCTGGTTCGCGAACGTGCTCGTCTCGCCTGTCAGCCTGACGGCGGTGGTGTGCGCGAGCTCGCCGAGGCGATCGCGTTCAAACGCAGCCAGAAGCCGTTCGACGTCCACCTGATCTCTCACGGCGCGGGCGACTACCTGCTCGCCGAGTTCGCGTCACGGCTCTCCACCCCCGTGGCGACCGCGACACTCGTTGGGTCGGCCAGCCCACTGAGCGTGCTCGACGAGGTGTACGGACCGATGCTCGACACCGGGCGTCTGCAACACCTGAGTGTCATCAACCTCGACGAGGACACCGAACGCGTCGATTCGTTCGGTCCGTTGTCGGAGTCGCTGCTCACGCTCGTCTCGTCGTTGCTCGCCGATGGTCTCGACCACCCCGACACCACCAACGACGTCACGACCGCGGCGAAGACGGACCAGCCGCTGCTGGGATTGCAGCGTGACGTTGCCGAGGACGATCAGGTCGAGCGTTTCGTGCACGCCGGCCTCATGAACGTCGACACGGTGTCGAGGTCGACACACGACGACATGGCGTTCGTGTCGTCCGTGATCGAAGCGACGGTCCAGCGGATGCTCCAGCACGAGACGTTGAACTCAACACCGCGACGCGATGCCGACCCTGCGTTGCCGCGTGACCCTCTCGAACGAGCAGAGGCGTTGCGGCGGAGGGGCGACCGAGATCGCTGATCGGCGAGGCGGACCGTCGGTTCGCGGCGCTACGGGCAGGTCGCGAAGGCGGCGGTGTCGGTGATGGCGTCGGCGGGCTGACCGAGAGGGTTCGAGTAGGACATGCTCGCTCCGGCGAGGGTGTCGGTCACCGTCAGTTCGTACGCGCGTGGATCACCCTGGAAGTCGCGTCCCCGAAGTGCCGGTCGGGGGCACGCATATCGACGGCGACTCGGAACGGTGCCAACCCGAGAAGTACGGCACATATTCGCTCGGCGGGGTGCTCCAGAACGACGGCGACTCAGACCAGCTCGATCAGGACTCCGTCCGCATGCGCGGCCAGGGCTTCGATGTCGGCGCGATCTCCTGTGAGGACGGTGCCTCCGGGTTCGGCGATCGCAACGACGAGCGCGTCGACAGCCGAGCCGGCTTTCGAGCGTCGACGCAGCTCGGCTGCTCGACGTGCCGTGGACTCGCTGACCGAGGGGTCGATGATGCACATCTTCAAGAAGCGGTGCGTGTTGGCGTCTCGCCTGGGATCGCCGTGCAGTGATTCAACGAGAACCATCGTCGGTACGACTGGTGGCCATAGTTCTTGTGCCTGGAAGGCTCGGATGAGCGAAACGGCTGTCTTGGTACGCGCCGACAGGCGAGACACTCCGCCGCTGTCGAGGACCAGCACGGTTAGCCGACTCGGTCGAGCGACCGGTCACGAACACGTCGTGCGATTGCATTCGCTGTGGTCTGTTGTCGCTGACTGGGCTCGCCCACCTCGGCGACGAGTTCGTCGAGATACTGCTCCGTTTCAGCAAGCGCATCTTGTCGTTCCAACTCGGCGCGAAGCGCGACCTGGAGAAGCTCGGAGGCCGGGAGGTTGCGCTGCTTGAGCTGATCATGGAGGTCAT
>CAXMZV010000154.1:0-8429 GCA_964199985.1 Candidatus Ilumatobacter isfjordensis
GCGAAGCGCGCCGATGGGCTGTACCACTCCTACAACCGTGTCTCGTTCCCCACCGACGACACGGCACAGGTCGATCATCTGGGACCGATGCTCGAAGGCCAGGTTGCCGTCTTGTCGTCAGGGACACTCGACGCCGAGGAGTCGCTCGCAGTGATCGACGCGCTCTTCGAGTCCGACATCTATCGGGCGGACCAAGCCACGTTCATGCTCTATCCGGCCCGGTCGCTGCCATCGTTCCTCGAACGAAACCGCGTTCCTGACGATGCAGCGCAACGTATCCCAGGGCTCGACGGCCCGCTTGCACGCCTCTTCGCCGCCGGCCCGGATGGCGAACTGCACTTCCGGGCTGATCTCATCAATGCGAACGCGCTGGTCGAGGCACTCGATGGCTTGGAGGTCTCCGACACGGATTGCGATGCGGTGATTGCACTGTACGAAGAGGTGTTCGATCACGATTCCTTCACCGGCCGCTCCGGAAGCATGTACGGCTACGAGGGTCTCGGGTCCGTGTACTGGCACATGGTGGCCAAGCTGCTCCTCGCCGTACAGGAGGCGTACTGGTCAGCGCTCGACGATGGCGAATCCGCCGACACCGTGGGACGTCTCGGCGCGGCGTACCGGCGCATCCGATCGGGCCTCGGCTTCATGAAGGACCCCGTGGCCTACGGTGCCATCCCGACCGACTGCTATTCGCACACGCCAGCCCATGCGGGTGCCCAGCAGCCGGGAATGACCGGCCAGGTGAAGGAAGAGGTGCTGACGCGGCTCGGCGAATTCGGCGTCCGTGTCATCCACGGCCGGCTCACGCTTACCCCGGGCCTGATTCCACCGGACGACTTGTTCTCCGATCGCGGTCCCGCGGGCGCTGCCGCAGCACAGTTCACCATCTGTTCGGTTCCGATGACCCTGGGCGCGGGGACGGTCGACGAAGTCACCGTCGAACGCATCGACGGCACTGGCGAGCGCCGTGACGTGTTGGAGCTGACCGAGCAGGAGTCGCGCGACATCTTCACCAGATCCGGCGTCATCTCCCGCGTCGAGTGGCGTGTCGGGGCAGACACCGTCGCTCGTTGGGCCCAGACGACTCCCGCATCTGGCTAGTCCAACACCATCCGTCGGGCTGGTGCGCGGCCATCTGACACGTCGAGCTCCCGTTTGCGCACCCAGGAGGTGTCGCCGGCGACACCTCCTGGGTGCGCAAACGGCTGGGCCGCGTAGTCTGGCCCGATGGTGCAGGTCGGAGTTGTGCTCGGTGCCGGCGGCATCGTCGGAGCCGCCTACCACGCCGGGGTCTTGACTGCGCTTGCTGAGGCTGGCTTCGACGCCCGCGACGCAGACGTACTCGTCGGTACCTCTGCCGGAGCCGGTGTCGCGGCAACACTGCGGGCCGGTTTTCCACCAATCGATCTGGCACCGCGCACGTTGGCACAGCCGATCTCGAAGGAGGCGGCTGCGATTGTTGGGCGCACGGGCGGCCCGCCAACGATCGACATGCGACCGCGACCACTCTCGCGTGTGCCGCGTCCGGCCTCGCCGAACATGGTGCTGCGTGCGGGCGGCCGTCCGGGCAAAGTCTTCGCCGGACTGACGCCGACAGGCACCATCTCGACCGATGTCATCGGTGAGCGAATCGGAATGATGTACGGCGAACTGTCGTGGCCAACTCGACCGTTGTGGATCTGCGCCGTCGACCTCGACAGCGGTGATCGAATCGTGTTCGGCCGCGAGGGTGTCGACGCGCCGGTGGGCGTCGCCGTCCAGGCCTCATCGTCGATCCCCGGCTTCTTCCGACCTGTCGAACACGCAGGCCGACGGTACGTCGATGGCGCTGTGCACTCCCCCACCAATGCCGACCTTCTCGCGGACGCCGAGTTCGATCTCGTGGTCATCGTCTCGCCGATGTCAGAGACGCGAGGCCGCCGCGGACCATCGCTCCCGGGACTCCGGGGCGTGCAGGCTCGACAGTTGGCGAGCGAGGTGAATCGGATTCGCGCCACCGGCACCGACGTCGTCACGTTCCAACCCACTCCCGCTGACGTGGCGGCAATGGGTCGCAATGCGATGGACGCAACCCGGCGCGGGGCGACGACCGAGACTGCGCTCGCGTCGGCGCGAACACGGCTGGCTGACCCGAAGCTTGCCGATCGCCTCGACCTGCTCCGCAACGCATCGTCTTGAACCCTGTCCAGAGCTCGATGAATTCGGACCTAGGGTTCGACCATGTCCGTCATTCCTGAATCGCACGCTGACCTCCTGACAAAGTCGACCTTCTGGCATATCGCCACGATGGGTCCCAACGACGAGATCCAGTCGAGCCCGGTGTGGGGCGGCTGGGACGGGGAGCACTTCATGTTCTCCCTCACGCGCGGTCGCCAGAAGTACGAGAACCTCGTCCGCAATCCCACAATCGCTGTGTCAGGCATCGACCCCGACAACTCCTACCGCTACCTCGAGATCCGCGGCACCGTCGTGCGCGTCGACGACGACTCCTCGAACACGTTCATCGACTCGATGGCCAAGAAGTACATGGACGCCGACGCGTACCCCTTCCACCAGGAGGGCGACCGGCGCGTCGTGATGGTTGTGCAGCCCTCACACACCAGTCAGATGGGCTGAGTCACCAACGTCGCCGACCAACCAACCGCATCGTTGGGCACAACGACGATCGCCTGAACGCGCGCGCCGCAGCCCGAACGTGCGCAGGCCGTCGCTACGCTTCGGGCGCTCTGAGCGGCATCGGCGCCCGCCAGTGGAAGTGCAGCGCGGCGAGCCGAATCACGAAAACAGCGATCGCCACGGCGATGGCAAACCCGCCACTGTAGAAGTCGTTGCGCCACGACACGACCACCGCGGTGGCCCCGAGCGCCGCAGGGATCGCATAGAGCGTGCTGTCGCGGTGAAAGATGCTCGGGTGTTCATTGGCGAGAACGTCACGGATGATGCCACCACCGGCCGCCGAGATCACCCCGATCAACACTGCACCGACGGCACTTGTGCCGAACGCGGAGGCCTTGACCGCACCGGTCACACAGAACAGCCCCAAGCCCGCTGCGTCGAAGATCAACACCGCGCGATTGACGCGCCGATTGATCAACCAGTGGCCGACGAAGACGATTGCGGCAGCGCCGAGTGGCACAACTAGGTACAGCACGTCACTGAACGCGGTCGGCGGTGTCGCACCGAGCAGCACGTCGCGAAGCACACCACCGCCCAACGCCGTCACGAGCGCAAGCGAGATCACGCCCACGAGCTCGAAACCCTTACGCACCGCAAGCAGTCCACCCGAGATGGCGAACGCGAAGACCCCGATCAGATCCAGCGTGCGTTCGACCGTCGGCTCGAGTCCGCTGAGCGTGCTGGCTTGAGCGATCAGATTCACTCCGGTGCGGCTTCCGGCGGATCCTTGGCGAGATCCTCGACAACTTCAACGTTGGACAACGACGTGAGCACCTGCGGAGCGCCAACGACCTTGCAGCTCCGGCTGCCTCCGCCGAGCACGATGCGTTCGCGCTCCATGACCCGGCTGTCAATCCACAACGGCATGTGCTCGCTCAGCCCGATGGGTGTGACGCCGCCGACCTTCATGCCGGTGAGCTCCTCGGTGATGTCGGACGCAGCGAACGAGCACTTCTTCACGCCGAGCTTCTTGCGCACCACCTTGTTGACGTCGAGCCGCGTGTTCGCCAGCACCACGCAGGCGACGTAGACCGGCGGATCGCTCTTGCCGATCACGACCAGCGTGTTGGCTGATTGGTCGAGCGTGTAGCCATAGGCCTCCACGAACTGTGCGGTGTCCGCGAGATCGGGGTCGCAGTCGATGACCTCGACGTCGAGAGACGGGTCGTCCGACCCGAGTTGAGCGACGATGCGTCGCACGTCGGCTTCAGTTGCATCCATAGCCGCATCGTAGGAGTCCGCGTGTGCCCGCCCGGGTGACTGCTCGTAGCTCGGTAGCGTCGGGGTATGACGTCAATCCGCGCCGCACAAGCCGAGCTCACCCGGACGGCGTTCCGCACGCTCAACTCGGTCGTGAAGCCCGCCGTGATCGCGGGCGCCGGCAACCCGCTGCCCGTCGGCGGTGGGGCCATCGTGCTCGAGGTCACCGGACGTGTGTCGGGCGAGCCGCGGCAGGTGCCCCTGCTGGCCACCAGGCTCGGTGACAAGGTGATGGTCAGCACGGTGCGCAGCGATTCGCAGTGGCTGCGTAACATTGAAGCCGACCCGAACGTGGTCGTGCATCTCTACGGCAAACGGCGAGCCGCCACCGCCACCGTGACGCGCGGAACGTTGAACACGGTCGCGATTACTCTCGCCTGAGTTCCCGTTCCGTTGCGAGCGCGGCAATCTCTGCCCGCTCAGCCCAGCAATCCGCCGCATTCTCGACACAGTTCGTCGAACGTGCATCTTTGTGACAGTGCACACGTACTGTTCAACACATGACTCCCGGGGCGATTGCAGAACGAGCGGAACGAGTATCCGCCGTGCGCAGCGACACCGGCGCTCCGGCCCCTTCGATCAAGGGGGCACTCGTCGCCACACGACAGATCCGAGCATGGGCCGACGCGCAGGAAGCGGCGCTCATCGTGCAACTCGGGAAGGTCGAAGTCTTCTGCGAGCCGACCATTGCCGACGCCGGCAAGTGCTCGCTGGGCAAGGCCAACCAGACCAAGGAGCGCGCAGAGACCCTCGACGCCACACCGCAACTCGCCGATGCGCTGGCCGACGGCTCAATCACGTCCGGCCACATCGATGCGCTGACGCGTGGCTCGAAGCAGTTGAACGATGATCAACGCGACGCGCTGTTCGAACGGGCCGACGAACTCGTCGACGTCGCCGCAGCGGCCACCGTCGATGAGTTTCGGCGGCGCCTGAGGCTCGAGGTCAAAAACCTCCAGTCCGACGACGGTCTCGATCGGCTGCAACGCCAGCAGGCGAACGTGCGGGTGAACACCTGGACCGATGCCGAAGGCATGTGGAACATTCGCGGGACCTTCGATCCGGTCACCGGCGTCACACTCGCCGCGAAACTCGAGGGGGCCGTCGACGCACTCTTTGCCGAGTCTGTTCCTGCGTTCTGTCCGTCCGACCCGGTCGAGAAGCAGAAGTTCCTCGCCGGGCACGCGATGGCGCAAATCATCAACGGTGCGGGCGGATCGGGCCGGTCGGGACGCCCGGAGTACGTCGTCGTCATCGACGCCGACGCACGCGGTGTGGCCGGCCCAATCGTCGACTGGCCGATCCCGGTCGAGATTCCTGCTCGGGTGATGGCCGAATTCGTCGCCGACGGCGAGGTCGATGTGGTCGGCGTCGTCGTCCGCAACGGCGTCATTCTCCACGCTCCAGGCGAGCTGCAGTTGGGGCGCACGACACGGCTGGCCAACAAGGCTCAACGGCGAGCGCTTCGAGCGCTGTACTCCGGTTGCGCGATCCCGGGCTGTTCAGTCCGATACGACCGCTGCAAGCTGCACCACATCATCTGGTGGCGCAACGGTGGCTGCACCGACGTCGACAATTTGCTCCCTCTGTGCGCCCGGCACCACGCGAACATCCATCAGGACGGCTGGACCATCGAGCTGGGCGGGCGTCGCGAACTCACCGTCCGATTCCCCGACGGAACGGTCCGCTCGACCGGCCCGCCAAGACGCGCCGCCGCCTGAGCGCGGCACGGCACCAGCGCCTCTCGATCACCGAAACAGTCACCACGGGCTCGACCAAAATGGGTGAGGCGGGTGCGTCTCAGGTTGACGATGCGTCCACAGGGAGGCAGTCGTTGGCGCAGCCGGTCGCCGAGTTGGCGAAGCCGGGAGCTGCGGACCGATGCAGCACAGCGCCAGTCGGAGCGAAGCGGAGGAGCGCTTTACCCTCCGGAATCGGGTCGACTCCAGCTGGCGGGTCACCGTCGTGCACCGATGCCGTGCCGTCGACGATCAGGCTGTAGCCATCGTGGTCGAGCGGCGGATAGCAGAGCGTGACGACCGATCCAGCTACTGCGTTGCGGGCCGTCCCAGCGCTGACCGACATCAGCAAGGCGGGGTCTGCTCCGTCATCGTGCCACAGCGTCGACAGGCTCACGAGGTGTGGCGTCGCGTCGGGTCGCACGGTCAGCAGGAACGCCCACGTGTACTCCCCCGTCTTGGCCTGCAGATCGGGCAACTCGACGGGAATGCTCATGACCAAAGACTAGATGCGAACGACGGCGTGATGCCTGACACCACATGGTCCCGCCCGTCGGCGAGAGCTCAGAGCGAGCTGGCGCGGACGGCGTTGCGCTTCTGGAAGAAGTCACCGACCTGGTTGAGCGACAGGACCGTGAGCGTCAACGCCATCGCAGGCCAGATGACCTGCCACACGTCGATCTTGATGTCGCGTCGCGATTGGTTGATCATGTTGCCCCACGAGGAAGTGGGGAGCTGCACACTGAGACCGAGGAACGACAACGCCCCCTCAACCACGATCACGAATGCCGCTGCGACCATTGCGTAGGACACGAGCGTGGGCAGCACGTTCGGAATGATCTCGCGGAACAGAATCTTGGTTTGCTTCGTTCCGATTGAGCGGGCGGCGAGTACGAATTCACGGTTCGAGATCGCCAGGCTGTTCGCGCGGGAGACTCGGGTGTACGCCGGAATCGACAGGAAGCCGATCACTCCGCTGATCACGAAGAGGTCGCGAACCTCGAAGATCGCAACCAGCGCGAGCAGCAACACCAGCGCCGGGAAGGCAAGGATCACATCGATCACCGACATGATCATGGTCTCGGTGCGCCCCCGCACGAATCCGACGAGTGCGCCGAGGAATCCACCGATCACGATACCGAACACCGCCGAGACGACGGCGACGGTCAGGCTGACCCAGGCACCGTGAGCGATACGCGCAAACGTGTCGCGCGCGAGCGCGTCGGTCCCGAGCCAGTTACTGGCCGACGGACCTTCGATCGGCTCGCCCGTACCGAACTCGCCGGTGGACGCGTCAAAGTTGTTGAGCTGGAGATTTGGATCCTGCATCGGCAACGATCCGTTGAACACCGATGTGTCGAGCTTCGCGTAGATCGCGAGACCGACGATGAAGACCAGCCAGATCGCCGCCATCTTGACGAGGAAAGGCATCGCACGAAAAACTTCGCGCAACGATGCACGCTTGGGTTTACCCGGAGGTGAGCCCGCCGACATCGATTCCATTGCCCTCGACACTGCAGTGTCCGGCGCCTCGCCCGGGACGACGCCAATCGCCATGTGGCCGCCCACTGCCGAGTCGGTCTGGTGGAGGTCGCTCTCGATTTGGTCAAAGTCGTCGCTCATCGTCAGCTCTTCCTGATCCGCGGGTCGATGAAGGTGTACAGAATGTCGACCAGGGCGTTGATGATGACGTAGGCCGCCGCGACGAACACCGTGATGCCCTGGATCATCAAAATGTCACGGGAGTTGATCGCGTTGATCAGACGGAACCCAAGGCCGGGAACAGCGAACAGCGTCTCGATGACGACGGTGCCGCCGAGGAGGGCGCCGAAGTTGATGCCGATGATCGTCGCCAGGCTCAGCGAACTCGGTCGCAACGCGTGACGGAAAAGAATGAACCGGTTGCTCAGGCCTTTCGCCCGCGCGGCGAGGATGAAGTCCTGCTGCAACGTGCCGATCATGTCGGAGCGCACGAGCCGGGAGAAGATCGCCATCTGGGTGAGCGCCAGCGCCGTGGCTGGCATGATCGCCGTCTTGAGGTTCTCGACGAGGCCCTTGTCGGTGATTCGACTCCAGTTGGACGCCGGCAACCATCCCAGACGAACGGAGAAGACATAGATCAGAAAGATGCCGGTGATGAAGTTCGGCACCGACAGCGCAACCTGCGCTGCTGCCGACGTGGTGGTGTCCTGCCATTTGCCTTGTCGGTACGCGCCGAGGATGCCGACGGGCACGGCGACGACGAGGGCCATGACGATCGCCATCAGCGCGAGTTGACCCGTGACCGGGACACGGTTCTTGATCTCGCCAGAGACGGTCTGGCCGCGGTTGATGTACGACTCACCGAGGTCACCCTGGACCGCGTTGCCAAGCCAGTTGAAGTAACGCTGGACAAACGGTTCGTCGAGCTTCAGTTCAGCGCGAAGCTCTTCTTCGATCTCAGGTGTTCGTTCGGTCTGACCCAGGATCGCGTCGACCGGGTCGCCGGGCAACAACGAAACCATGCTGAACGTGAGCAGGGTCACCGCGAACAGCGTCGCCACGAGGCGGGCGAGTCGCGTGAGCAGCAGTATTGCCATCGAAGAAGGCTCCAAAAAGATCGACGTCGCGGAATGAACAGAGTGCGACCGTTCCGGCCGGGTCGGAACGACCCGGCCGGAACCGTCACCATGAATTCAGGAGGCGATGAACACCTCGACCCAACGTCCCTCAGCACCCTGCTGACCGACACCGAGTTCGCCACCCTGTGGGAGG
>CAXMZV010000155.1:0-8399 GCA_964199985.1 Candidatus Ilumatobacter isfjordensis
CGGATACTCGGGGTGGCGCTTCTCGAGGAAGCTCGTCACACCCTCACGAGCGTCATCGCTGGCACCACGCGACAGAATGCCACGCGAGTCCACCCGGTGCGCGTCCATGGGGTGGTCGGCGCCGAGCATGCGCCACAACATCTGCCGGGTCAGAGCCACGGATACCGGTGCGGTGTTCTCGGCGATCTCTGCAGCGATTGCCCGTGCAGCGGGCAACAGGTCGTCGGCGGCATGAACGCTGCGCACCAGTCCCCCGGCAAGTGCTTCCTCAGCCGGGAAGACGCGGCCGGTGTAGCACCATTCGGTTGCCTGACTGATACCGACGAGCCGAGGCAGGAAGTACGACGAGCAGGCTTCGGGCACGATGCCACGTCGAGCGAAGACGAACCCGAACTTCGCGTGCTCGCTCGCGAGACGGAAGTCCATCGGCAGAGTCATCGTCACCCCCACACCAACCGATGCGCCATTGATGGCACCGATCACCGGCTTCGTGCAGTTGAAGATACGCAGCGACACCATCCCGCCGCCGTCGCGAGGAACGCCTGCGTCGGTCTGAATGTCACTGCCGCCACTCGAGAAGGTTTCTCCCCCGCTGGCCGACAGGTCGGCTCCAGCGCAGAATCCCCGGCCCGCACCGGTAACGATCACGGCACGAACGTTGTCATCAGCATCAACCTGATCGAACGCATCGATCATCTCGTACATCATCGTGCCAGTGAAGGCATTCAGCTTGTCCGGCCGGTTCAGCGTGATCGTCGCGATCTTGTCGGCGACCTCATAGATGATCTGCGTGTACTCCATGCAGGAGCAACCTAGTGAGCACGTCGGGACAGCTTTCGATCCGAGAACCATCGAGAGCCGCTCGTCCGCGGTCGACAAGGTGTCCCAGCCGGTTCGGCGGGGATTGCTCGATGACGCGCGATCAATCGCAGCGAGGTGCCGACCGATCGTTCGGCACCACGACGGCGGTGAGGATGTGCCCACCGTGTATTTCGTAGCGGCCGTGGAATGCATCGACGTCGTGTTCATCGATGAGCAACGAGGGGCGCACGTTGCCGACGAACGAGCCCGCTGCTGTATCAGATGGTGTGAGGCTGAGGTCACAGTCCTCGAAGCCCAACCATCGGCCGGTGAGGGGAAACCAGGCCTTGTAGATGCTCTCCTTGGCGCTGAATAACACTCGTTCCGCGGCCGGACCGATTCCGTCGAGACGAGCGAACTCATCAGGCGAGGCGACAAGGGCGACGACGTCGGCGGGGAGCGGCAACGCCGGTTCAGCATCGACACCCAGCGAGCGAACGTCATCGCGAAACGCGACTGCGGCCGCGATGTATCCATCACAGTGTGTGATGCTCCCGACCACACCGGCCGGCCACAGCGGCTCGCGATGTGCGCCGACTCCGATCGGCCCCGCTGATGCACCGATCGAGCGAAGGGCCTCGTGCGCAAGCGACCGACCCACTGCGAACTCGCGCCGCCGCGTGTCCACTGCATCGGCGACGAAGTGTGCTTCGTCGGGTCGCAACGCAACCTCGCGATCGACGTCAACGGCTTCTTCGACGTGAACCAGCTGCGACAACAGCGACCGCAGGCTCACCGAGGGACTTCGGCCCTGGCCATCTCGGCAGACAAGACGTTCGCCAGTTCTTCGGTCTCGGGCTCAAGCAAGAGGCGAGCATGGGTGGACTGGATGTCGGTGACAACGAGTGTGTTCTCGCCGCTGTCGAGCCTGTCGTACCAGCGAATATCGTCCATCAGATCGGCGAGCTCCGAACTCCGAACGAGGTGGACCGGTGCACGATGGTCGTGTTCGATTTGGTACCGCCCGAACGCCTCTTGGTGCGCGATGCGAACCTGCCGCACGCGTCGCGATGCTGCGGAGCCGAATCGAAGCAACACCTCATTCTCCAACTTCACCTTCAGCTGCCACCGAATCGCATTGCCGAGACGGCCATCACTGCCATAGTGACGAATCCGTTCGATGACACGCTCCACTCGGCCCGTGGACGGCACGTCTTCGGGCGGCGGGGAGAGGTCGACGAGGCCGAGGTATGACACCGTCTCACCGCGGTCGGCGAGCTGGACTGCCATCTCGTGCGCGACCCAGCAGCCGTCGCAGTGTCCGCCAATCAAGTACGGCCCGCGCGGCTGTTGCTGCTTGATGGCTTCGATGTAGTGCGCAGCCATGTCCTCGACGCGGCGATGAATCGTCTCACCGACCTGCAACCCCGACGACTGGAGCCCGTAGAAGGGCCGGTCGGCGTCGAAGTACTTCGAGATCTTGGAGAGTTCCAACACACTGATCTCGTACGGCCCGACGTAGAAGAACGCTCGCTTGAAGCCGTCCGGCTTGATCGCGACGAGCGAACTGTTCCCCGACTCCGACGGGGCGTCTGCCAGGATTCGAGCCAAGCCGCTGATGGTCGGTGCGTCGAACAGCGCTGACAGCGGGATCTCGCGGCCGGTGTGCTTCTCGATGCGAGCGAACAGCTTCATCGCGTCGATCGAGTTGCCACCGAGATCGAAGAAGTCGTCCTCGACACGTATGTCGTCTCGTCCGAGCACTCCAGCCCAGATCGGCAGCAGCGTCGCTTCGAGCGAGTCGAGCTCGCGCTCCCCAACGTCCCGATCCGTTCGTTGTTGCGCGGCGATCGACGTCATCAAAGCCGGCCGGTCAATCTTGCCGGTGCTGGTGACCGGGAGGCTGTCGAGCCGGAGAAAAGATGCCGGCATCATGTAGCCGGGCAGTCGCTCTGCGAGTGCGGTTCTCCAGACACCCTCGTCGATCGTGTCCGTTCCCGAGTAACACGCGACGAGACGACTCCGCTGAGCGGCCGGCGCCACATCTTGGAACAACACCGTCGCCGCAGCGGTGACACCACCGTGGTCGAGCAATACGTCGTCGATCTCCGTGAGTTCCACGCGATGGCCCCGAATCTTGACCTGGTGATCAATGCGGCCGAGGAAGTCGAGCAATCCGTCGGGCCGCCAGCGAACGAGATCGCCAGTGCGGTAGAAGCGCTCTCGGCCGTCCCGCCCCGGGCCGTCCGGCAATGACACGAACTTCTCGGCGGTCAGGTCGTCGCGATGCAGGTAGCCGGCGGAGATCCCTGGGCCACCGAGCAGCAGTTCGCCGGGCAGACCGATCGGCGCGTACTGGCCGAGATGATCGACCACCCGACAGACCGAGTTCGGGATCGGCCTCCCGATTGGAACGCCGACAAGGTCGCCGTCGGTCAACACGCGGTGGACGTGGCTCCACACCGTGCCCTCGGTTGGGCCGTACTCGTTGTAGAGCGCGCTGTGAGCGCACTGTGCGTGATGGGTGCTCGAGAGCGACGTTGGGCACGCCTCACCGGCGACGATCACCACTCGGAGCGATCGGAGCTGGCCTGGTTCGGACTCCTCGAGGAGCAGCCCGTACACGGATGGAAGAGCCAGCAGATGCGTCACGCCGTGCTCGGAAACGGCTGAGGCCAGGTAGCGCAGGTTGCGACGTTGTTCAGCCGAGGGAACCACGAGCATGCCACCGGCGCACAGCGTCCAGAAGAGCCCCACCATCGAGCTGTCGAAGGCGAGCGAACTCAGCAACAGAAACACCGTCGGTTGTTCCGGGTACACCACCGAGCGCACGGCAGTGGAATGTGTGATGTTGGCGTGAGTGATCACGACGCCCTTGGGCGTGCCCGTCGATCCGGAGGTGTACACGACGTACGCAGGATCTGACGCAACGGGGCCGTCATCGGGAGGCGTCTGGCCGGAGAGGCCAACGCCGAAGGTCGTGATGTCAACGCAGATTGCGTCGTCGATGTCGTTCGGCGCGTCGCCTGCGTCGAGCAATACCGACATCTCGGTCTCTTCGATCATGTGGGCTCGCCGGCCGTGCGGGAGCTCGGGATCGATCGGGACGTACACGGCACCGGACTTCAGGATCCCCAAGACTCCTGCGATGAGGTGCGGATGGTTGCCGACGACCACGCCGACGTGACTTCCCCGACCGATACCGCGTCCCCGCAACCCATGGGCGATCTGGTTCGCGCGCCGATCGAGTTCTGAGTAGGTCAGCTCGGCACCGTCGCTGCGGACAGCAACGGCGGCTCGGCTGGCGGAGGCGTGCGTCGCGATCAGTTCGTGGACGAGGCGGGACTCGGGGGGAACGACCTCACCCCGACCGAACCGGTCGACTGCGTCACGCTCATCTTCGCCGATGACAACCACATCACGCAGCGGCCGGTTCGCACCCTCCGCGAGTGACGTCAGCGTCTGCTCGAAGTGTTCAAGGACACGAGTGGCGAGGTCGGCCGGCACGGCCGAGCGTTCGTAGACCAGTTCGAGCCGGAGTTCGTCGCCGGGATGGAGCAACAACGCGATCGTGTAATTGCTGTGCGCAACGAGGCCGAGGTCTGACATGCCGAGCTCGGGATACTGGCCGGCATCGAGATGCGGATAGTTCTCGATCACAACGATCGAGTCGAACAGCGGTTGCGCCGTCGAGATCGTCGTGAGGCGTTGAATGTCGGCGAGGCCGACATGACCGTGGCGCCGCGCCTCGATGCTGTTGCGTTGCACCGTTGCGAGCAGGTCGGCAACCGAGGATCCGGGAGCGACCGTGACTCGGGTCGGCAAGGTGGCGAGCAACACGCCGATCATCGCTTCCACCGAGTCGAGTCCGTCTTCGCGGCCGGACACGGTGGTGCCGAAGAGGACGTCGGGTTCTCCGCTGTAGTGACTGAGCAGTACTCCCCAGGCACTGCCCGCCAGGGTGCTCAAGGTGACTCGCTGTTCCCGGGCGAAGTCAGCGATCGCTGTCGACCGCGACGCGTCGATGGTGCGCGTCACCTCTCCACGACCGGTGTCGATCCCGATCACCGGTGGAAAGGTCAGCGGTGTCGACGCGTCGATGCCGACGAGATGGTCGCGCCACCATGATGTTGCGGTGGGGTGGTCCTGCATTTCGAGCCAGCGCACGTGGTCACGGAACGGACGTGGCCCGTCAGCGGCGGGCGCATGGCCGTCGCGTCGCGCCACGTAATCGTCGATCACCTCGCTGAACAGCAGCTCGGCCGACCACCCATCGAGCACGGCGTGGTGCGCATTCCACACGAAGACCGCTTGAGCTTCGAGTCGCACGAAAGCGAAGCTCATCATTGCCGCGTCGGCCAGGTCGACGACGTCGGTGGCATATCGATGCAGCAACTTGTCGAGCAGCTCTCGGCTCTCGTCCGCCGGGAGTCCGCTCCAGTCATGCGTCTCCCACGGGAACTCGAGATCGCGTTGCACCACTTGCACCGGTTCATCGAGGCCACTCCAAACGAACCGCGTGCGAGTCGCTGGGTGCCGGTCGCAGACCGCGCTCCACGCCGACCTGAAGTGCTCCACATCGATCTCACCGGCAAACGTGCACGTGCCGTGGCCCTGATACGCGAGCGAATCGGGGCTCCGC
The DNA here is from genome assembly GCA_964199985.1 of Candidatus Ilumatobacter isfjordensis. GTDB lineage: Bacteria > Actinomycetota > Acidimicrobiia > Acidimicrobiales > Ilumatobacteraceae > Ilumatobacter_A > Ilumatobacter_A isfjordensis. Next base: position 5,444 of record CAXMZV010000155.1, read on the forward strand.
AGGCAGTGGTAGAGCATGCCAAGCTGGATCGACGTCAAGGGATAAATGTCTTCGACCGAAGTCGGGACGGCCTCGGTCGGCCGACCGGTTTCGGAGAGCTGGGCGGCCACGATGCCGAGCACCTCGTCGCTCAAGTCGGGCCACGAGCGGTCATCACCGCCTTGCGCGTCTGCGCCGCTGGCAACATGCTCGACATCGACATCGACATCGGCATCAGCGTCGAGCGCTGCCGCGAGGTTGGCGACAGTGTGCTGGGTGAAGATGTCGCGTGCCGACAACTGCATCCCTGCTCGGCGAGCTTGGGCCACGATCTGAATGGACATGATCGAATCGCCACCGAGGTCGAAAAAGTTGTCGTGGACGCCGATGTCCGGCAGCCGGAAGACGTCCGACCAGATCTCGGCGAGGCGCTGCTCGGTGTCGCTGCTGGGCGCAACGTAAGTTGTCGCCAGGTCTGGTCGGGCCACGCCCGGGTCGGGCAGCGAAGCCCGGTCGATCTTGCCCCCGATCGTGAGCGGAAGTTCCGGAAGCTCGACCAGGTAGCTCGGCACCATGTAGGTGGGCATGGTCAACTCCAAATACGCTCGCAACTCCGACGAGGTGACACCGGTCTTGCTGACGTAGTAGGCCGCCAGCCGCTTGTCGGATCTTGCATCGGCGAGGGGCCGGTCGTAGCCAATCTCGTCGAGGATGTGGCGGACACGTTCGAGGTCGATGTCATCATCGAGTTCGTCCATCGCAGCCTCGCGACGCTTGTGCCCGAGGCGCACATCCCACCCGTACGGCAGCGCGTAGTTGTGATATCCCCGCTGTTTCTTGTGGACGAAGATCCCCACGTCGTTGATGAGGCAGTTGGTCGATCGACCTGTATCAGTTGGCCGCTGCCACACCGTCTCACCGGTCAGATAACGAAACACTTCGTCGAGGTCGACGTCGACGAACCGATAGAAGTCGACGAGCCGAATGTCATCGAACAACGTCTCGTCGTCGAAGAGGTCGGTCTCGAGGAGTTGGAACACGGCGTCGTCGATGTGGTGGTACGCCTTGCGGGCGTCCATGATCAGCGAATCGATCGCATCGGGATCAAACTCTCGTGCGGCAAATGTGTCGGCAAGGCGCGTCTCGAAGAGTTGGCCACGGGCAAGACCGGTGATGATCGTGTCGATCCCGCGTTCACGCGCGAGGCTCATGCTGAGCGTGTAGATCGTCTTGAAGCAGCCATCGCAGACGTTGCAATGCCGCTCGAGGCTGTCGACGAAAATCTCGTTCATATGAGGCGTCGATCCGACGTGCAGATCGACGCCGAGGTCGGCGCACGCATTTCGGACGTTGCCGAGCGCAGCGTCGGAGATGTAGCCGTTGTCCAAGGTGAACACGAGCGGACGTACCCCGAACTCGCGGACGAGTTGATACAGCATGTATGTGCTGTCCTTGCCTCCGCTGACCAGCACGACGCAGTCGTGCGGCCGATCGGCCGCACGACCCTTGACGCCGCTCACGACGTCGCGTAATTGGTCCGGCGTGCGGAAGTAGCGGGCGACCTGATCGCTGTACCGCTCGTATGCACGACAGTCCGAACACTCCCCCGTTTCGTCGAAGTCCGAGCCCGGATAGTTCGATGGGAGACCGCAGGTACGGCAGTGGCCGACGGCGCCGGACACCTCGTCTTCGAAGGCGATGACATCGACGACGGCGGCGTCGATGTCGGGATGCTCGAGTACGGCGGTCTCGATCTCGCCGAGTTCGATCCGCGCTCCGCGAATCTTCACCTGATGGTCGTCGCGACCCAAGAACTCCAGTCGCCCGTCGACGCCCCAGCGGGCGAGGTCGCCGGTGCGGTACCGCCGTGCGCCCCGCCGCATCGGGTCGTCGTCGAACCGTTCAGCGGTCAGTTCGGGAAGGTTGCGATAGCCGAGTGCGACGCCGTCGCTGCTGACGACGATCTCACCGACCACACCGCCAGGAACGGGTTGGTCGTAGCGGTCGAGCACGTGGATGCGAGCGTTGGCCGCCGGCCGACCAATCGGGACGGATGGCCCAGTGTCGACCACGGGATCAAACCGGTGGATCATGCAGCCGACGACCGCTTCCGTCGGCCCGTACTCGTTGAAGATGACAACGTCGTGATCGAACAATTCGATGACGTCGTTCGCCAGTGACGTGCGGAAGTTCTCGCCGCCGACGATCAGCCGCCGGATACGCGTCGAATCAGCACCGTGTTCGCAGAGCAGCATGAGGTGGGCCGGGGTGAGCTTGACGATGTCGACGGCGTCGTCGGCAAACACGTCGAGGATCTCAAGGCCATCACCGAATCTCGAGCAGCCGTAGATCACGATGCGACCACCGGAGATCAGCGGTACGAAGAGTGACGTGATCGTGAGGTCGAACGACAGCGACGAATAGAGCGGGAAGTCGAGCGTCTCACCGTTCTGGTACTGCTGCCGCGCCCACCACAGGTAGTTGACGAGACCGCCGTGCGACAGCATCGTGCCCTTGGGTCGCCCGGTGGAACCGGACGTGTAGATCATGTAGGCAATGCCATCGGGTCGACGTTCGGTCAGCACGGCATCGGCGGATTGTGCACCCAGGTCGATTGCGGCGACGTCGAGGGTGGGGACTGTCGTCTCGATCGTCAGTCCGGTCCCGGCGGTCAGCACAACGACGGGGTTGGCGTCGTCGATCATGTACTGCTGGCGCTGCGCAGGATAGGACGTATCGATCGGTGCGTAGGCCCCACCGGATTTCAACACAGCCAGGATGGCCACCACCGCATCGATCGAACGGTCGGCGCCGATTGCGACGATGCTGCCGGCAGCGACACCATGCTGCTGCAAGACATGAGCGAGCCGGGTCGACCGATCGTCGAGTTCGGCGTAGCTGATCATTGCGGCACCGTCGACGGCCGCAATCGAGTCGGGGGTTTCCTGCACCTGCGCGTTGAAGAGGTCGACGACGG
>CAXMZV010000156.1:0-8361 GCA_964199985.1 Candidatus Ilumatobacter isfjordensis
CACTTCGATCGTGTCGCCACGGACGCGGAAGTTGCCGCGCCCGAGCGTCATGTCGTTGCGGTCGTACTGCATGTCGACGAGCCGGCGCAGGATGTTGCGCATGTCGTAGTCGACGCCGACGCTGAGGTCGAGCAGGTTGCCCTTGTACTCCTCGGGGTTGCCCATGCCGTAGATGCAGGACACCGAAGCGACGACGATGACGTCTTTGCGAGTGAGGAGCGCTGCCGTGGTCGAGTGGCGCAGTCGTTCGATGTCGTCGTTGATCGAGCTGTCCTTCTCGATGAACGTGTCACTGCTCGGGATGTACGCCTCGGGCTGGTAGTAGTCGTAGTAGGAGACGAAGTACTCGACTCGGTTGTGCGGGAAGAACTCGCGCATCTCCTGTGCCAACTGCGCCGCCAGCGATTTGTTGGGCGCAAGGATCAGCGTGGGCCGCTGGGTCTGCTCGATGGTCCACGCGATCGTTGCCGACTTGCCGGACCCGGTGATGCCGAGCAACGTCTGGAACCGCTCCCCCGCGTCGAGACCCTCCGACAAGGCCTTGATTGCCTCCGGTTGCGCGCCAGCAGGATCCCAGTCGGACACGACCTGGAAGCGATTCTCGTTGCCGGTGTCATAGTTGCTGAACGAACTCGATGCGGCAATGAGCGCCTGCTCGGGTGATTGATCGGGCACCTTCGAGTCAGGCGTGATGACTCCCTCAGCCGATTGAGCGTCGGTATCAATCGTTTCAGTCACCGCACCAGTCTAACCCGACACACACGAACACCTGTTCGTGCAGCGTCACATCGGACCCCGACCCGGGTGTGGTGCGTTCCGTCGTTGCGCGTTCAGTCGTTGAGTTGGATGCGCAGGGTCGCGATGGCGTAGCCATCCATCTCGATGACGGTGAAGTCGCCGAGGTCGGTTCGTGCGCTGTCGCCTGCGGCCGGAATCTCATCGAGCGCATCGATGACGTATCCGGCAACGGTCTGCCAGTCGCCCTCGGGCAGCGCCACACCGGTGCACTCCTCGAACTGGTCGGGACGCAGGGTGCCATTGACCCGCCAGCTGCCATCAGCATGTTGGGCGCAGTCTCCGAGGCGATCATCGGACTCGTCGTCGAAGTCCCCGATCAGCTCTTCGAAGACGTCTTCCAACGTGACCAGGCCGACGACGGTGCCGTGCTCGTCGACCGCGACCGAGATGTGCTTGCGCTCCGTTCGCATCTCGACGAGCAGGTCTTCAAGTCGATGGTGGTCGGGGGTGACCATCAGCGGACGGACCATCGACCGTGCCGACGTCGTCGCCCAGGCACCGTTCTCGAGACGCAGCAGGTCTTTGGCATGAATGAACCCGAGGCAGTGGTCGAGATCGTTCTCATGAATGACAATGCGGGTCCTACCGGTGCGATGTGCCTCAGCAGCAACCTCAGCGGCAGTTGACTCAGCTGGCATCGACACAATGTCGCGACGCACGGTCATTGCATCTGCCGCGGTCAGACCCGAGAGTTCGAGCGACCGCGTCAGCAACTGATGATCCTCGGCCTTGATGTCGCCGTGGCCTGCCGACTCGTCGAGGAGGAGGATCAAGTCCGCCGGCGAGTGCGCCATCGCTCGTTCGTCCTGCGGCTCGACGCCGACCGATCTGACGACGACGTTGGCCATCGAGTTGAGCAGCCAGATGATCGGCTGGAAGACACGGACAAACGCCCGGAACGGTCGAGCAAGCAGAAGGGACGAGCGTTCCGGATCCGAGATCGCCCACGACTTCGGGGCCATCTCGCCAACGACCATGTGGAGGAAGACGACCAACGACAAGCCCAGCGTGAACCCCATGACATGCAACGTCGTCTCAGAGAGGTCAAACCACTCACCGAGCGCACCTTCGATGATGTGTGCGATGGCTGGCTCGGCCACAGCACCAAGACCAAGCGAACACATCGTGATGCCGAGCTGAGCGCCAGCGAGCATCAGCGTGAGCTCGCGGATTCCAGCCAGCGCGGACACCGCTCGCTTATTGCCGTCTGCGGCGAGTTGCTCGATGCGGGATCGACGCGCCGCCAACAGCGCGAACTCAGCCGCCACGAAGAAGCCATTGAGCGCGAGCAGCACGAATGCCAGACCGAGGGCGCCCCACTGCACGCTGAAGCCCGACTCAGCAACCTCTGCTGCGATCATCGGTCATCCTCGGACGCAGCCGGGTCATCGTGATCGGAGAGGCCATCACGATCGTCGTTATTGTGCGCGATGCCAGCATCCGGGTCGAGCTGCAGCAATACCTGGGTAATGGCGAATTCTTCGACTTCGAGCACCTCGAGTCGCATGCCATCGACAACGACGGCATCGCCGACCTCACCGATTCGTTCGAGGCGGTCAAGCATGAGGCCGGCCACGGTGTCGTACTCGCCATCCGGCAACGTGAATCCGGTGTATCGGTCGATCTCGTCAGGCCGAGACGTCGCGGCAATCGACCACATGCCTGGTTCGATTTCGAGGTACTCCCCCGGCACGGCCGGGTCGTACTCGTCCTCGATCTCACCGACAAGTTCCTCGACGAGGTCTTCGAGCGTGACCACGCCCGCCGGAGCGCCGTACTCGTCGATGACAACAGCCATCTCGGTCGAGTGCGATTGCAACTCACGCAACACGACGTTCAGGCCCGCCGCCTCGGGAACGACGAGGACGTCGTGCAACAGCCCCTCGATTGGCGTTTCGCCGTAAGCATCGCGCGGGACCCCCAGGAGGTCCTTGGCGTGCACGAGGCCCGTGACCTTGCCGCCGTCATCGACAACCGGAAAGCGCGAGTGATGCGATGCCATGCGATCCCGGAGGTCCGCGGCCGTGGCATCTGCGTCGATCGTCACCACGCGGTTCCACGACACCATTGCGTCGGAGGCTTCGAGGTCGCCGAAGTCGATGGCCCGCTCCAAGAGCGAAGCCTGCGACACCGTCAACTGGCCACTCTCGGCCGATGAGTCGACGATGAAGTCGAGCTCGTCGGTCGATACGGATCCGTGGATTTCCTGAACGGGTTCGATGCCAAGCATTCGGAGCAGACGGTTTGCCGACCCGTCGAACAATTTGATCAGCGGACTCGCGACCCGCATGAACACGAGCGTCGAGCCAGCCAGGCTGCGTGCCACCGGCTCGGGCTTCGCGATGGCCAGGTTCTTGGGTGCCAGTTCACCGAACACCATCTGCGCAACCGTTGCGAACACGAAGGCCAAAGTCAGCGCGATGCCGAAGCGTGCGGACTCGCCGAACCCAAGCGCTTCGAGCATCGGACGAAGAGCTCCAGCAATCGCCGGCTCGGCGACGAAACCCAACACCAGCGACGTGACCGTGATGCCAAGCTGCGCACCCGAGAGCATGAAGCTCAGGCGCTTGTGTACCTGGATCGCCCGCTTGGACTGACGGTCGCCGCCGTCGGCTGCCTCCACGAACTTGGCGCGCCGAGAAGCGACATACGCAAACTCAGCAGCAACGAAGTATCCGTTGGCGGCAATCAACAAGACGACGCCCACCAGCCCAAGAGCGATGGTCATCTGTGCAGTGACCCCGGACTGGGAGGGTGCTGGGCAGCGATCGAGCAGCTACCCAGGCAGGGTTGGTCTTCGTCGGACATGAGTAGAACAATGATATCCAGTGCAACGGCCCGCTCCGTCGCCCAATGATCCAAGCGATGATTTCGGACGACTGCCGGACGGCCTCCGCATGGGCGGGCACGACGGACTATGTTGCCGACATGACCAACTTCCATGACCTCGAAATGACGTCGATCACCGGCGAACAGGTGAGCTTCGACCAGTACAAGGGCAACCTTGCGCTGGTCGTCAACGTCGCCAGCGCTTGAGGCCTCACGCCTCAGTACGCAGGTCTGCGTACGCTTCACAATGACAACGACGACGTCGTCGTGCTCGGCTTCCCGTGCAACCAGTTCGCCAACCAAGAACCCGGCACCGACGCCGAGATCCTCGAATTCGTGACGTCGAAATTCGACGTCAACTTCCCGATGTTCTCGAAGATCGACGTGAACGGCGACGGCTCCGCTCCGCTCTATCAATTCCTGAAGGACGCACAGCCGGGCGACGCCGACAGCGCCGACATCACCTGGAACTTCGAGAAGTTCCTCGTCGACAAGGCTGGCAACGTGGTCAAACGGTACGCACCGCCGACCACACCTGAAGAGGTCGCTGCCGACCTCGACCAGTACCGCTGACCATCCACACACCGAGTCGACGGCCGCCATCCGCCATTGGGCGATGGCGGCCGTTACGCGTGCGAACGCCGGCGGTCGAGCGCTTCCGCCGGCAGACCTTCTGGCGTCGATCGTGGCAATCGGCCAAACTGACCTGGACCGTCCAGCAGCAACGAGACCGGAATGAGTATCGCCTTCACCCACAACGCCCGCCCCACGATCGGTGTTGAGCTGGAGCTCCACCTTGTCGATGCGACCACCGGCGATCTGGTGTCCGCATCCAACGAGTTGTTGGCCGAGATGTCGGAGGGTTTCCCCGACAACGATCATCCGAAGGCCAAGCACGAGCTGTTCCAGAGCACCGTTGAGATCATCACCGGCGTGTGCGATACGCCCGCCCAGGCCCGAGCGGACCTGGCGGAGACGTTTCAGGAGCTCCATGCCACCGCAGCGCGGCGCGGCCTCAAGATCATCAGCGCTGGGACGCATCCATTCGGCGTGGCACGCGAACAACAGGTCAGTCCGAATCCTCGGTACCAGGAGCTCGTCGAAGCCATGCAATGGCCGGCGCGCCGGCTCCTGATCTGTGGTCAACACATCCATGTCGGCGTCCGAAATGGCGAGCGAGCGATCTCGATTATCAACGAGATGATGAGGCACCTGCCGCTCTTTCTTGCACTGTCGTCATCGAGCCCCTACTTCGAAGGTGAGGATTCGGGACTGTCATCAGCGCGTTCGAAGGTGTTTGAGTCGCTGCCGACGGCGGGACTGCCACCGCAGATCGCTGACTGGGTGGACTTCGAGTCGTTCATGTCGACGTTGATCGACTCCGAGTGCATTTCGTCGATCCGGGAAGTGTGGTGGGACATCCGCCCGCATCCAGACTTCGGGACGATCGAGTTCCGCATGTGCGACTCACCGCACACCCTCACCGAGGTCACGGCGTTGGCCGGTCTGGCACAGACACTGGTGGTCTGGGCCGACAACCTGATCGATGGTGATCGGCTACCACCGCCGCCACGCGAGTGGACCGTGAGGGAGAACCGTTGGCTCGCCGCGCGGTATGGGATCGACGCTCGCCTCATCGTCGAGGCCGATGGCCGCGGCAAGCCGCAGCGCCGCCCGGTACGCGAGCTGGTCACCGAACTCATCGCCGAGTTGTCACCGACCGCCGACCTACTCGGGACTCAACAGGAACTCGCCGCTATCGAACGCATCCTCGATCACGGTTCGGGCTCGATGCGGCAACGTCGTCTCGTCGAGGCCGGCGCTACGCTCGCCGACGTGGTGCATCATCTTGCCGACGAACTGTACGACGACTGCTTTGACCAGGCATGACATCACCTGACGCCCGATTGGCCGACTGGCTCGCTGAACACGGCGAGGGGCTCATTGCACTGCGCCGAAACATGCATGCGCACCCGGAAGTGAGCGGTGCCGAACACGCCACCACCGAGTTGGTGCGCGAACGTCTGGAGCTTGCAGGAATGCATCCGCGCATGCTCGCCGTCGGCACCGGTCTCGTCTGCGATCTTGCCCCAGAAGACTCCACGGACGATCAGCCGAGGATGGCCTTCCGCGCCGACCTCGATGCGCTGGCGATGGAGGACAACAAGGACGTGTCCTATCGAAGCCAGGTCCCCGGCGTGGCGCATGCGTGTGGTCATGATGTGCACACCACGGTCGTCCTCGGAACGGCGCTGTATTTCGCACACCATCGCGACCAGCTCCCGGGGCCACTGCGCTTCGTCTTCCAACCAGCTGAGGAACGAGTGCCAGGTGGTGCGCTTGACGTCATTCGCGACCAAGGCATCGACGGTGTCAGTGCAATTGTCGGCATCCACTGCGAGCCGAAACTCAACGCGGGCATCATCGGGTTGAAGTCGGGTCCGATCTCCTCGGCCGCCGACATGGTCTGCATCACGCTGACCGGGCCGGGCGGGCACACAGCTCGACCCGAACTCACCGTCGACCTCTTGACGGTGGCTGCGCTTGTCGTGACCGAACTGCCGAAACGCGTTCGTGCGGCACTCCCGGACGATGCCGAGATCAAGATCGTCTTCGGCGCCGTGCACGGAGGCGACGCCGCCAACGTAATCCCCACCCGCTGCGAGCTCCGTGCGTCGGTGCGGACACCAACACTCGAAGTCTGGAACGCCCTGCCGAACCTCGTCGAGCAGTGCGTTGCCGATCTGCTCGCCGAATCGGGCGCAGGGTTCGAGGTCGCGTACACCCACGGTGTCCCACCTGTGGTCAACGACGCCGGAGTCACCGACGTGGTGGCGCACGCCGTCACCGACGAATTCGGCGCTGATGCGATCGCTTCGGTCCAACAAAGCTGGGGCGGCGATGACTTCGCCTGGTTCACTCGCGAGATCCCCGGCTCGTACGTCCGCCTCGGCGTGCACAATGCCGAAGCCGACGGCCCGCAACTCGACCTTCACGCTGGCCACTTTGACGTCGACGAACGCTCGATCGACCTTGGCGTGCGCCTCCTCGTTGCGACGACGAAGTCCTACTTCGATGCGCGGAGCAAGTCGTGAGTCGTACGTGGCTCTTCGGATACGGCTCGCTTGTGTCGCCGGCCTCGTTGGCAACGACGATCGGGCGCGACCCCGGCGACGGCATGCACGTCGCCCACGTCGACGGATTCGGACGGCGATGGAACTACGGATCGAAGGTGCTGCGAGGCGACTGGGTACACGAGGGCCGAGAGGTCGTGAGCGGCCTCGTCGTCTCGCTTGGCGTCGTGGCGGCCCACGGCGAGTCGTGCAATGGCGTCGTTTTCGATGTTGATGATGACGAACTCGCCGCACTCGACTGGCGAGAACGCGACTACGAGCGCGCCGACATCACTGACGTCACCAAAGTCGATGTCGATCGGTTCGACGGACGTGTGCAGGTCTATGTGCCGCGCCCCAGCTCGATCGAGCGGTACGAACTCGCTCGCGACGAGGGCCGAGCCGCGATTCGCCAGTCCTACTGGACGCTCGTCGAGGACGCCTTCGTCGCACTGGGCGACCACCATGCCGAGTGGTACTCACGCACACCGGCGCCGGACATCCCAGTCGCTGACATCACGCTCCGTCCGCTGAACTGACGTGCGGTAGTTCGACGACTACGGCCCACAGCTCGTCCACCTGAGCCGCGAGGCTGTCGAAGGTGCCCGAGTTGTCGACGACGTGAGTGGCCCGCTCGAGCCGCTCCTCGCGACTGATCTGGCTGTTGATCCGGTTCCGAGCATCGTCTTCGTCCATCCCGCGGTACTCCACGACGCGTTTGACGGCGAGGTCGTAGGGGATGTCGACGACGATCGTGGCAGCGAGCTCCTTGCGCGGGTTCTCACCGAGCAGCGGGAAGTCGAGGACCACCAAACGATCGGTGTCGGTGTTGAGGTCGATCTGCCGCTGGATCTCGGCCTGCATCGCCGGGTGCACGATGCCGTTCAGATCGTCGAGTGCGGTCTTGTCGCTGAACACAATCGTGGCGACGGCGGCACGATCCAGCGAGCCGTCCTCGTTGATGATGTGCGCGCCGAACCGGTCCGCCATCTTGTCGAGGACGGGACTGCCCGCTGACTGTAGATCGCGAGCGATCTGATCCGCATCGACGATGGCCGCACCCCGCTCTGCCAACAGCTTCGACACGGTCGACTTTCCAGCTCCGATGCCCCCGGTGAGGCCCACAACGATCATGAAAACGAATACTGCCCGACTCCGAGGAGCCGGGCAGCATTCAGTTCATCAGAGCAGCGCCGAGGCGCTTGACCTCACTCGGCTGCCGGGGTCTCCTCGGCAGCTGCTTCGGCCGGTGCTTCTGCTTCGGCCGGTGCTTCTGCTTCGGCCGGTGCTTCTGCTTCGGCCGGTGCTGCCTCAGCCTCGGCCGGTGCTGCCTCAGCCTCGGCCGGTGCTGCCTCAGCCTCGGCTGCGGCCTCGCCACCTTCGGCAGCTGCGGGAGCCTCGCCTTCGCCGTAGTACTCGGTCCATGCGGCTTCGGCCTCGGCCGATGCCTCACCCTGGACGTAGTTGCCCTCGGTGTCGACCTCGAAGTGCTCCCGGTACTCAGCAGCGAGCTCGCCACCTTCAGCGGCCTGCTTGATCGAGAGGCTGATGCGACGACGTGCAAGGTCGAGATCGATGATCTTGACCCACAGCTCTTCGCCGGGCGTGACGACCTGCTCGG
>CAXMZV010000157.1:0-8340 GCA_964199985.1 Candidatus Ilumatobacter isfjordensis
TTCGCTGAAGTTCGCGAATATCCAAAATGTAGGTCTCTGACCAGGGGAAACGTCCGCCGAGATGCGTCGACGTGCGTCGCCGTTGCTGATGCCGAAACAGCCTCGGGCAAGCGAATCGGGTCCGACGACCACGAATTCTCGGTCGTGTCGAAGAACTCGAACGGCGACGGCTCGGTCTACTTTGAGCCTGGGCGCACCGAGAAGGACGGTCGTGTCCGCAAGGGAATGTGGAGAGCGACGTATCGCGACGCTGCGGGTAAGACCAAGCGGGTGTCGGGGCAGACACGAGTCGCCGCCGAGGTGCGGCGCGCTGAGAAGCTCACCGAAATCGAGAGCGCTCCAAAGGTCGGCAGCCGCTTCTCTCGTGAGACGACGGTAACTGAGCTGATCGACTGGTGGCTCGACTCGGTGGCACGGCACCAGGTGAAGACCTCGACGTTCGACAGCTACCGACGCTTCGCCGGCTACCTCGCCGATGACATCGGTGGTCTCGCAGTGGTCGAGGTGGGAGCCGAGACGATTACGGCATGGCAGTCGAAGCTGCTCGACCGCTATGCGCCTTTCACGGTGCTCAACTGCCGGAAGGTCTGTCGGCAGGCGTTCATGGAAGCGGTGAAGGTGGGCCTGATCGCGTCGAGCCCGTTCGATCTCGTCAAGGCGCCGAAGGCGAAGCGAGTGAAGGCCGGCCGGGCGCTCGACCCCGATGAGGCGAAGGCGCTCATCCGGGCGGCCGAACCGCTACGGCTCGGTGCGGCCGTGACGCTGCTGTTCTGTCAGGGCTGGCGAGTGAGCGAGGTGCTGGGCCTGGCGTGGGAAGACCTCGACCTCGACGCCGGCACTGCGCAGATCCGGCGGGGCCTCTCGTACTCGAAGTCGGTGGGCACCGTGCTCGGCTCGACGAAGACGTCGGGTGCCGAAGGCATTCACTATCTCGCGCCCATCTCGGTCGAGCGGCTTCGCCAACGGCGCACGCAGCAGGTCGCCGAGCGTGATCTGGTCGACGCTGAATGGCCCGAGCATCGCTACGACGGTGAGGTCGTGTCGATGGTCTTCACCACGACTCACGGCGGGCTGGCGAACCGGCAGTCGGTCACCAAGGAGATCGCCCGTGCCGCGAAGGCGGCTGGTCTCGACCCCACCGGCCTCGCAACCCACAGCGGCAGACGCACCGTCGTCACCGCGCTCTACGCAAACGGCGGTCTCGATCTCGCCGATGTTGCTCGCCACGTCGGGCATGCCGACCCATCGACAACCGCCAGCTACGTGCGCAGTCTTGGACATCGACCGTCTGACACGGCTCGCACCGCAGCCGCTCTACTTGATCCGTCGATTGACTGATGGCACATCGACGAGTTGTCAGGCTATCCTGACAACTATGAGTGTGATCGAAACAGCTCTGCCGGACGAGCCGCTCGAAGCGCTGCGGTTCCTCGCCGCGAGCGAGTCGGAGCTCGATCGGATCCGGCGCGCGCAAGTCGGGGCAGCTCGCGCGGCGGGTGCTTCATGGCAGCAGATTGGAGATGCGCTCGGGATCTCGCGCCAGTCGGCATGGGAAGCGTTCACCGAGACCGCCCGGAACGTGATCTCCTCGAACGCTGCGGCCAACGAGTCGCTGGCGGAGGGCGAGGCGATGGACCTTGCCGTCGACGAAGTGCGTGCAGTCCGGCGCAGCCGAGCCTGATCGGTTGCCGCTCCCGTGAAGGTTGTCCTCGACGCGAACGTCTTCGTCTCGGCTGCGATTCAGAAGGGTGCTTCTCATCGGATCGTCGTGTCATGGCTCAACGGCGAGAGCGATCTCGATCTCGTGATGTGTCCCGAGTTGATCGGTGAGGTTCGAGATGTACTCACGACGAGGCCCCGTCTCCGCAAGTGGATCAGCCTGGAAGATGCGACGATCTTCGTCGACACGATCGAGTTCGCCGTCGACCTCGTCGACGACCCGGATGTCATCGCTCCGACGACTCGCGACGCGGACGATGACTACCTGATCGCACTCGCTCGTTCCCATGGCGTCGAGGTGATCGTGTCCGGTGACAAGGATCTCCTCGAGTGGGCCGCTCAGGATCCGCCCGTGGTCACACCCGCCCACTTTGAGGGGCTGTTGGACTCATCCTGAGTCGGCCGCGTGCAGCGCGGGTGGAGTCTCAATCGGCTGGGGCGATCTGCCCAGCGACGAACGCCTCGATGTCGTCGATCGAGAAGCGGACGCTTCGACCGATGCGGATCGGGACGAGCTGCTCGTTCCAGATCAGTTGGTAGATCGATGACCGACTGACAGCGAGCATGTCGGCGGCCTGCATCACGTTGACGAGCAGCGGACGTCGTTCGTTGGTGTGTTCGGTGTGCACAGGGTTGGCAGGTGTGGGCGGCATGCTGTTGTAAAGGCACCTGCTCGAATGGCGCGGGACATCACCGCATGGTCGAGCACTTCGAGAACGCGGAGCGCACAGCTCAGGCCGCCGCGCCGAGAGCTGCTTCGAGCATTCCTTTCGCAAGCATCCGCCGCTCTCTGAATGGGTTCTTGCGAGAACGATGTCCCCTTCTCCGGGGTCGACCGCCTTTACCTCGGTATGAGGAGTGTTCTGTTCGCGAGCGGTCGTACTCGCAGGTCGCCTTCCGTGCGGTGGAGCCGTCACACCCGTCAGCCCGCCTCCGTAGTCTCGTTAGTGCGTGGCCGGCCGTCGCCCTGTCCCTCCGATCTTTCGTCGGGCGCGCTGGCCTCGTGCGGTGCGGCTGCGGCGGCGGGGTCGGCCCGGTGGTGCTGCGCTGCGCCGCCGGGTGTGGGTGCGGTTGCTCTCTGGGTTGGTGGGGGAGAGCAGTTCAGACATTTGCACCAGGGTGATCGTGCGCGGGTCGTGTCATGTTGACGGTGGGCAAGGTCGGTCCGGGGAACGCCGGCTACTACGAGTCGGCCGTCGTTGCCGGGGCCGAGGACTACTACGCCGGCGACGGTGATGCGCCGGGAGTCTGGATCGGCCAATGCGACCTGGTGGGTGCTGTCGCCGCCAGTCTGGCGACTGCCGTTGACTCCAAGCTGTTGTTGGAAGCGAAGTGCGCACCTGACGGTTCACGGCTGGGCAAGACGACGGTGACGGAACGGTCGGTGACCGCGTTCGATCTCACGTTCTCGGCTCCGAAGTCGGTCAGCGTGCTCTACGCACTTGGTGACGCCGACGTGGTCGCTGCAGTCGAGGCAGCGTTCACCGCTGCGGTCGAGCGGGCGATCGCCTCGTTGTCACCACGGATCGGATACACCCGAACGGGTCACGCCGGGGCTGCGGTCGTGGACGCCGATGGTGTGTTCGGTGTCCGGTATCGGCATCGCACGAGCCGGGCACTTGATCCGCAGCTTCACGACCACGTCTTGATTGCGAACGCTGTGCGAACGACGTGCGATGGCGAGTGGCGGACGATGGACGCGCGTGGTCTCTACCGCAATGCGAAGGCTGCCGGCGTCGAGTTCCAGACGTACGTACGCTCCGCACTGGGTGCGTCGTTGGGCGTTCAGTTCGGTGATGTCGACGCGAACGGCCAGGCCGACATCGTTGGCATCGACCAGGCGGTGCTCGATGAGTTCTCCAGGCGGAGCGTCGATATCGAGGCAGCGTTGGGGGAGTGGACGGTTGGCTTCGTGGAGCGTGAGGGCCGAAACCCGACGCCGGCCGAGGTCGGCAAGGCGCACAAGACGATCACGCTGGCAACGCGACCTGCCAAGCCCGACGAAGCTGGGCTGCCGACGGCGACGCTGCGGGCGGGGTGGCGGGAACGTGCGGACCGCCTGGTCGACGTCGATCAGATGATCGCCGCAGTGCGGGGAAAGGTGCCGTCACCTGCGGTGATCGTGCGTCCGACCGTCGATGAAGTGCTCGAAGCGGTCGAGACACGACATGCGGAATGGTCGGAGTCGCAGCTGATCGAACAGATCGCGATGCGCACGACCGGCCCCGACCCGGCCGCGATCGCAGACACGATCGACCAAGTCCGACGAGAAGCAATGGCATCGGCCGGTGTCGTCGATCTTTGCCCGCCGGTCGAGCCGGGCGACATGCTTCGTGCGTCCGATGGGCGCCCGGTCGGGTTGCCGCCGTCTGCGGTTCGGTACACGACGAGCAGTCATCTTCTGCGTGAGGTCGAACTCGTCGAATGGGCGACCACCCCGGCGATGACACGCCACCAGCGACACGACCCCACGCCCGACACGTTGGCGGGTCTCGACGAAAGCCAAGCCCACGCTGTCGCAACGATCTTGGGAACGACGCGTCCGGTCGTGTCGGTGGTCGGGCCGGCCGGTGCAGGCAAGACCCGCATGCTCGCCGCCGCAGTCGACTCGTGGAGACACGGGGGAGTCGAGGTGTTCGGGGTAGGACCGTCGGCGTCGTCGGCCCAGCAGCTCACCGAAGGTGCTGGAACGTCTGCGGACACGCTCCACAAACTCGTCTACGAGCATCACGCGAAATGGGCCGAACGCCGCCAGCCTCCGGACCGGGAGTGGTGGTTGCCGGCCGGATCGGTCGTAGTCATCGACGAAGCCGGCATGGTCGACACCCGAATCCTCCACACCTATGCGCAGATCGCTCAACGCAATCACTGGCGAACAATCCTCGTCGGCGACCATCGCCAACTCGCGCCCGTCGACGCCGGAGGCATGTTCGCCGAACTCGTCGAGCACCCCGACGTACTCATCGCTGAGCTCGACATCCTTCACCACTTCGACCAGCAGTGGGAGGCCGAAGCATCGCTCAAGCTTCGCGACGGCGACCTTGCAACGGTCGAGGCGTACGAACGCCACGGACGCGTTCACGGCCACGCCGACGAGCAGGCTGCGATCGAAGCCGTCGTCGACGCGGCGTTCGCCGGCACCGTCGAGCGTCGCGACGTTCTCGTGATGGCTGCGACAAATCGAGTCGTCGAGCAGATCAACGAAACGTTGACTGACCGCTTGCTCGCTACCGGCTACCTCGACCCGACAGGTGGAATCGACATCGCCGGACATCGCTTCTATGTCGGTCAGCCGGTCGTGACCCGAGCCAACGACCGCCGACTCACCCACGGACCCGACGACGAGCGGTGGGTACGCAACGGTGACCGCTGGACCGTGCTTGCCGGCACCAGAGACGAGCTGTACCTCGAACACCGAGACACCGGCGATCGACAAGCGCTCCCGGCCGAGTACATCGAGGAAGGCAACCTGAGCGTCGACTACGCCTCCACGATCCACAGGGCACAAGGAGTCACCGTCGACGAAGCACACCTCATCCTCTCCGACCACACCGACGCCAAACAGCTCTACGTCGGAGCCACCCGCGGCCGCACCAGCAACCACATCCACACTCATCCGCCATCGTTCGATACCGAGCAGCACGGCCCGCAGCCGCTTGTGTCCGAGTGGTCAGCGAGAGACGCATTGATCAGCGCGCTCCAACGGGAAGGAACTGGAACCACGGCGCTCGCCCGTCGCCGACAACTTCGCGAGGTGGCCGCCGCCGTCCGCTCGACGCATTCCTCTGGAGAGTCAGCCGTGGCTCAGCAGCGGCTTGCTGCTCTCCGAGTTCGCCACAAGAACTCGGGCCGAGCCCTGTGAGCCAAGCGAGTGGATGGATCTGGCAGTCCCGCACATGCTCGAGCGACCGCTACCGATCAGATGTGCCGCTATGCGCTGTTCGAGTGTCTGAATGGCCAGGGTGATATGCGTGGGTTCGAGCGGTTGGTCGCGGCAACGCGGTTTCCAGAGGCGGCCCGTTGACAATGCTGTCGAGGTGGCTACACTGGTGTCATGAAAGTAGCTACTTCAAGGTCGGAGGTCGGGATCCGTGACCTCAAGAATGGTCTGAGCAAGTACATCGATCGCGTGCAGACCGGTGAAGAAATGATCGTCACAGATCGGGGTCGCCCCGTCGCGAAACTCTCTCCGCTCGACGCCCCTGACGATCGTCTCGCTGACCTCGTCGCTGCTGGGGTGGTCCGACCACCCACGAGCGGCACTCGTCATCGATCTCGTTCTCGCATCAAGCCGAAGGGAAATGTGAGCAGTCTCGTCGCTGAGCAGCGTCGGTGATCACCTACGTCGACACCTCCACGTTGATCAAACTCATCGTCGATGAGGAGGGGTCGGAGCGAGCCGAATTGATCTGGCAGACCGCCGATTCGGTCGCCGCGGTGAGCCTGATCGTGGTCGAAGCCCGCGCGGCGCTCGCTGCAGCTGCACGGGGCAAGCGACTCTCAGCGGACAAGTTCCACATCGCCAAGACAGAGTTGGCCGCGTTCGTCGACGATCTTTATCTTGTCGAGGTGACCGATGAGCTGATCGAGAGCGCATCGCAGCTCGCGGAGTCCGAGTCGCTGAGGGGCTACGACGCAGTCCATCTCGCGGCGGCGCTCTTCGTGGGCGCAGCGGTTCTCACCAGCGCTGACCGAACGCTGTGCGAGGCAGCCGAACGGCAGGGCTTGCACATCGCCGACCCGCTGATGGCGTGACCTGACCGGTTCATCGGCATGGACGCCCGCCGTCATTCTGGAGCGCGTGTTCGAACTCGTACGTGCCGATATCGGACGCCGCTGGGCAGGTCGTCGAGGTGGGACTATGCGCTACCCCACTGGCAGCCTGGCCTCCATCACTTGCCGGTAGAGCGGAGCGGGCGACGCACAGCCGCGATTTGAGAGTGGTCTGGCCGGGTCTCGATGCCTCTTCTGGGCCGTTCTCCACGACCAGCTCCCGTTCTCTTCTATTGGGCACCAGAACGATCTTGCCGTTGTGGTGGCCGTTCTCGAGAAGTTGGTGGGCCCGGCGAGCCTCGGTGAGGGGAACTCGTTCAGCGACGATGGGGGCCAAGTCGCCACTCGCGAGCGAATCGAGCAAGCGTTCTCGTCATCGGCGTTGTCGAGGGCTAAGGCGCAGCGTCGAGGGGGAGGGCGGTCTCGTTGAGTCCCTTCACGATCAGCCAGACGGCGAAGACCATCTCTTGGATGGCGAAGGGCAAGGACATGATGGCCAGGTTGTCGACCTCGAATGCTTCGAGTGCGCCTTCGGTCATGAGTAACGCGATTCCGATGAGGCCCCAAATGGCCAGCCAGCGGGGGACGAGTTGAGCGCTGTAGAGGAGATAGTTGAGGAGCAGCCCGGCGAGGGCGAAGAACAGCATGATTCCGAGCAGGACACCCCAGTCATACACCGCGATGAGCGCATCGCTCGAAGCGCGGTAGCTGGCTGAATCGGCGGAGCCCTCGACGTAGTCCCTGCTCAAGGTGACCGCTGCGAGCAAGCCGACAACGCCGATGACGAGTACCACGGACTCGACGATTCGTGAGCCAGGGTAGAGGCGAGCAAGATAGCCGTTGTGCTTCTTGAAGGTGGGGTAGAGCAGGGCTGGAATCGCGACGACGGCGATGGCATCGATGAGCAGAAGGAACGCCCCGAGTACGACTTTCGTTTCGTTTGCGGCGATGCTTGCGAGTACGTCGGGGTCGTCCAGAATCGGCTCCAACAGGATGAATCCGAGGGCCGAGGAAACCGTTGCCAGTATGAAGAGTGCCCCAGCGAGTCGCTCAGATCTTCTCGTGTTCAACATGGGCATCCTCGCGGCTGGTGGGTGGGTCTATGACTCCCAGCGTGGCTGAAGCGAACGACCCCCGCGCCGGTTCTCAGTCTGAATGGTTGCTCCGATCGACGGAGTCCAGTAGAGCCAAAGGTCCGGCCCTACGTCGGACAAGCCGACTCCGCGACAGAGGCTGTCCTGGCTGCCCGAGGGGGACGAGTGTCGACACGCAGAACCACTGGCCGTACGACGTCACGCGTGCCACGCTGCCCCCAGTGCAGTGCGCGATATTCGCGGAGCCCAACGGCCCCTCGACCCGATCGTGATCCGGCACACGCGATCGCCGAGGCGATGACACCTGTCGCTCGCACATTCTCGAGCGGAAGACCGAGCGCCTACGTGCCGATCAGGAGCGGGTCGAGGTTGCCCAGACGGGTGTTGATCTGAGCGGTCTGATCGAGCGTTCTGAATTTGCGCTGGCATCGGCATGTCGCTCGGTGTCTCAACATCGGTCCCGCCGGGCCACGCTGGAAGCCGGCGACGGGGCAACGGGACGCTCGTCCCACCCAGAGCTACGGTCGCGCCATGAGTTCGACATCGCCACGGCAACTGCTGGTCGAACGAGCAGAACGACGCATCGAGGCGTTCGAGTACGGCGAAGGTGACGAAACCGTCATTCTCGCCGCCGGAAACGCCCGGCCGGCTGCGCAACTCGACCGGCTCGCTTCCGACCTCGCCATCGCCGGGTTCCGCGCCATCACCTACAACTATCGAGGCATCGGTGACAGCACGGGGACCATCGGCGGGC
>CAXMZV010000158.1:0-8297 GCA_964199985.1 Candidatus Ilumatobacter isfjordensis
CAGTGCGCTCGGCGCATTGACGTGTT
The DNA here is from genome assembly GCA_964199985.1 of Candidatus Ilumatobacter isfjordensis. Classification (GTDB taxonomy): domain Bacteria; phylum Actinomycetota; class Acidimicrobiia; order Acidimicrobiales; family Ilumatobacteraceae; genus Ilumatobacter_A; species Ilumatobacter_A isfjordensis. Next base: position 27 of record CAXMZV010000158.1, read on the forward strand.
GAAGCTGTGGCTGGCGTGGAAGGCTCACGGGGACAACGGGTTCGCCGCGCGTATCGATCACGCAATGGCCATGGCCGAGCACACGCGCCGGTGCATCGGGGAGAGCGACGGCGCATTCGTTCCGATCGTGTCCGGCTCGTTCACCAACGTCGTGTTTGCATGGATCCCGCCTGACCTTCGACCGCTCGGTGCAGTTCACCCGACTGACCTCGAGGACTCGGTTCGCAGGCGGCTGCACCAACTGCCACCCGAGATCAAGGCCCGAATGCAAGCCGACGGCACCGGCATGATCGGCTTTCAACCGGTCCATGGGATGAACACGTTCAGGATGATCTGCATGTCGACGACGCTGCAGACCACCGACGTCGAGGCCCTCCTCGACGCGATCGACCGGTACGGCAACGAGGTCTGATCGGGTTCAGGACCACGCGGCCCTTCGGATCATCGAAGTGGATCTGGCCCGTCAGAGGAGTCAGAGTTTTGGACGTTCGGAACGGGGATCGTAAAAGGGGCGAAAGCTTGCTTCGGCAGCGCACTTCACGCCGTTGACCTTGAGCTCGAACGTGGCCTGGAGGACCTCGGCACGAGGCATCTCGGCCGGAGTGTTGACGTAGCCCATGCCGATCGCTGCGCCCACTGTGTGGCCATACATGCCCGACGTCGTGTGGCCAACGAACTCCCCATCGCGGTAGACCGGGTGATCGTGGTAGAGCAGCGGCTCGGGATCATCGAGCTTGAACTGCACCAGGCGCTTCCCGAACCCCGCCTTCTTCTGCGCAAGCAGCGCCTCCCGGCCGATGAAGTCACCCGGCTTGTCAAACGCCACGGCGAACGAGAGCCCTGCCTCGTACGGGGTGTCCTCGTCGGTGATGTCGTGACCCCAGTGGCGGAAGGCCTTCTCCAACCGCAGCGAATTCGTGGCGTGGTATCCAGCATGGATGAGCCCGTGGTCAGCTCCGGCTTCCACGATCAGGTCGTAGACGTGCGTGGTGAACTCGGACGGAATGTACAGCTCCCAGCCGAGCTCGCCGACGTAGGTCATCCGCAACGCCATCACCTTGGCGTACCCGAGGTCGATCTCTCGGGCCGCGCCGAACGGAAACACCTCGTTCGAGAGGTCGGCATCGGTCAGCCCCTGGAGAAGTGCCCGCGAGTTCGGGCCCTGAACGGCGAGGCACGACATGCCTGATGTGACGTCGGTGTACACCACGTTGGCATCGGTCGGTGTGTTCCGCTTGAGCCAGTCCATGTCACGGACCTGCGTGGCCACTGCGGTGATGACCAGGTATTCGTCCTCGTCGATGCGATTGACCGTCAGGTCGGCCTCGATCCCGCCCTTGTCATTCAGCCACGCGCCGTAGACCGACGTCCCTGGCTCAACATCGATGTCGTTGGCGCAGATGCGGTTGAGGACTGACGTGGCATCGCGCCCTTGCACGAGGTACTTCGAGAACGACGTCTGATCGAAGAGACCGACCGCATTGCGCGTGCCGTGGTGCTCCGCGGCAGAATTCTCGAACCAATTCTGACGTTGGTACGTGTATTCGTACTCGGCGGCCCGGCCATCGGTTGCGTACCAGTTCGGCCGCTCCCAGCCCGAGGCCTCGCCCATACAGGCGCCGACCGCCACGAGGCGATCGTGCAGCGGCGATCGACGGGCACCGCGTGCGGTGTCCTTCTGTCGAAACGGCCAGTGCATCTCGTACAGGAGTCCCAACGTTTCCTCGGCCCGGTCGCGCACGTAGCGACGAGTGCCTTGGAAGGAATGGAAGCGACGCACATCGACGTCGGCGAGGTCCATCGGCGGGCGACCGTCGACGATCCAGTCGGCGAGCACACGCCCCGCGCCACCTGCGGACTGAATGCCCACAGAGTTGAACCCGGAGGCCGTGAAGTGACTGCGCAACTCGGGGGTCTCGCCGAGGATGTATGCGTCGTCAGGCGTGAAGCTCTCGGGCCCATTGAAGAAGAGGCGGATCCCGGTCTCGCCGATGACAGGCATGCGATGGATCGCCTTCTCGATCACGGGGGCGAGATGGTCCCAGTCGTCGGGCAAATGAACGAAGGGCGTATCCGGCAGCTCGCTCGCATCGATCGGCTTCGCCACCGGCTCGAAGAAGCCGACGAGCAGCCGACCCGACTCCTCTTTGATGTACGTCGAACCGCCCGGGTCACGCAGCGTCGGGAGGTCGCGAGCCAATCCGTCAATGTGCTCTGTGACGAGATAGAAGTGCTCACACCCATGCAAGGGAATGCTCACACCCGCGCGTTGAGCGAGGTGGCGTGACCAGAGCCCGGCTGCCGTGACGACGTGGTCGGCCTCGATCGTCTGCAGGTCATCGGTGCTGCCTTGCGGCCGCCAGCTGACTCCGGCGGCTCGGCCGTTGACCGTCACGATGTCGGCGACGTCGATGCCCTGGATGATCTGTGCGCCGCCTGCCTTGGCCGCCTTCGACAACGCGATGGTCGTGTCGACCGGACTGGTCTGCGCGTCGCGGGGAACGTGCACACCTCCGATCACATCATCCACGTTCATGAGCGGCCAGTACGCGGCGAGTTCCTCGACCGACGCCTGATTGACCTCGACACCGAAGCACTCGGCCATGTCCGCGCCGCGGATCAGTTCTTCGAGTCGCTCCTCGTTGTTGGCGACCGCGATCGAGCCGGTGCGCTTGATACCCGTCGGGAGGCCATCAGCCTCGAGCTGCTCGTAGAGGTCGCCCGAGTACGCAGCGAGCCGCGTCATGTTGCGTGTTGCACGCAATTGCGCCACCAGCCCGGCGGCGTGCCACGTCGTTCCACCGGTCAACTCGTGCCGTTCGAGGAGCACGACGTCGGTGACGCCGCGCTGCGTCAGGTGATAGGCGACGGAGCACCCGACGATGCCGCCGCCAACGATGACGACCTGCGCGCGAGATGGAACCGTGACCGAGGGACTTGGTGGCATGACCACTGCTTTCTGTGCTGGAGATCCGTCTGAAACACGAAGATGCTTGAATTCTCACAGTGTTAGATGTCCTCACATTCAGGCTAGATCATCTAACTGTTCCGTGTTACGGTCTTCATGACATCGGACACACCCTTCCGTTTGTGTGAGAGACACGAACGAGGGTCCACGCCCATCGACACCCCTCCAACACCCACAGAAGCAGGTGAATCCATGATCGACCAGCGAATCGCTGCCCAATCCCACTTGATGCCCCATTTCACGAAGGGTGCAGCGTGGCAGCAGAACAACCTCGCCGTGATCGACCGTGGCGAAGGCTGCTACGTGTGGGACACCGACGGAGTGCAGTACCTCGACGGGCTCGCCGGACTGTTCTGCACCAACCTCGGCCACGGCCGCTCCGACCTCACCGCCGCAGCGATGAAACAGATGGACCGCCTGGCCTTCTACCCCACCTGGGGCACGGCCAACCCGCCCGCCATCCAAGCCGCATCGATGATCGCCGAACGGTTCCCTGGCGACCTCGACGAGATCTTCTTCGTCAGCTCCGGTTCCGAAGCTGTCGAGTCTGCGCTCAAGTTCGCCCGCTACTACCACGTGTCCCAGGGTGACACCGAGCGGTACAAGGTCATCTCGCGCGACTGGGCCTACCACGGCACCACACTCGGAGCCCTCAGCGTGACCGGCATCCCGAAGTTCCGCAAGCACTTCGAACCAATGATGTGGAACGGCGTGCATCATGTCCGCAACACGTACGGCGACTCGGTGCCCGCCGGCACTCCGGCCAGTGAATTGGAATCGATCAAGGCCATCGAGGCCATGATTCTCGCCGAGGGGCCTGAGACCATCTCGATGATCAGCGCCGAACCCGTCCAGAACGGTCGCGGGGCAGTGGTTCCACCCGACGGCTACTGACCCGAACTCCGCAAGCTCGCCGACAAGTACGGCATTCTGCTGCACGCCGACGAAGTCATCTATGCGTTCGGCCGGCTCGGCCATTGGACGGGGAGTGAGCGGTTCGGGGTCGTCCCCGACATGATCACCTTCGCCAAGGGCGTCACCAGTGCGTACCAGCCGCTGGGTGGCGTGGCGATTCGTCGGCCACTGGTCGATGCGCTGTGGGAATCAGAACTCGGCGGCTACATGCATGGTTCGACCTTCGGTGGGCACCCGGTCGCCACCGCGGTGGCGTGCGCCAACATCCAGGCGATGACCGACGAAGACGTGCCCGGCCACGTGTTGGCGCACGAAGACGGATTCCGAATGCGCCTCGACAGGTTGGCCGAGGCACATCCCTGCGTGAAAGAGGTCCGGGGGATGGGCTACTTCTACGCCATCGAACTCATGGCAGACCGCTCATCGGGCCGAGAGCTGAACGAGCAGCAGGTTGCGGAACTGCAGGGCGGACTGCTGGGGGCATTCGTCCGCGAAGCCCGAGTGTTGATCCGTCCGGACGACCGCGGCGCCACAATGCTCACGATCTCGCCGCCGCTCGTGGCCGACGACACTGTTCTCGACGACCTGGTCGCCCGCATCGACAAGGCGCTCACCATGACCGACGAGTACCTGCGGGCGGGCTGAGCACAACGAGCCCCGCGATGAGTTTCGCGGTGGGATGCGCGCCCGCAGACTCATCGCTTGGCAGGCTGGCAATGTGACAGTGATCCACGGTTGGTACGAGCGGGCGCGGGCCAACCGGAAACGGATCGTGCTCGCCGACGCCGGCGACGACCGGGCACACAACGCGGCCGAACGCCTCAACACCGAAGGCCTCGCTGATGTCACGGTCATCGAACGTCCAGCCGACTTCGTCAACAGCGCCATTCGCGACGCCGCGGACGACCTCGGCGGGCGGGCCGATCTGACCGATCCCCTGCACGTAGCCACGCTGATGGTTGCCACGGGCCAAGCAGACGGCTGCGTGGCCGGAGCAACGCGGCCGACTGCGGACGTGATTCGAGCTGGGTTGCGAATCCTCGGCGTCGCGGACGGCGTCGGTGCGGTGAGTAGTTCGTTCTTCTTCGTCCTCCCGGACGGGCGGCCGCTGGTGTACGGCGACTGCGGCGTGCTGCCGGACCCCGACATCGATCAGCTCGCATCGATTGCCGTCTCGAGCGCACGGACCTTCGCCCAGCTCTCGGGTGCCGATCCGGCCGTGGCGATGCTCTCCTTCAGCACGAAGGGCAGTGCAGAGCACCCTCGAGTCGACAAGGTGCGAGCGGCGACCGCCGCGGCCCAAGCGCTGGCCCCAGACCTCGCCATCGATGGCGAACTGCAATTTGACGCCGCCTTGCTCCCCTCCGTGGCCGAAGCCAAAGCTCCCGACTCCCCCGTCGCTGGGCATGCGAACACCTTCATCTTTCCCGACCTCGACGCGGCCAACATCGCCTACAAAATCACCGAACGCTTGGCCGGCGCACAAGCGTTCGGACCACTCCTGCAAGGACTCGACGGAGTGCTCCACGACCTCTCGCGCGGCTGCTCAATCGACGACATCGTCAACGTCGCGGTGATTGCGTCGTTGCAAGCGTGACCCCTGCCCAGAGGCTCCGCTGCGCCCGATCAGGCCCTGCGCACACTGGTGTTATACGTTCGAGCCAGGGCCATGACGACGACTGAAACGACCACCACCGGCAACGACACCGATCGGCCACCGCTCGATCACAACCGGGTCGTCGATGCCGCCGCAATGCTCGCCGACCGTGACGGACTCGATGTCGTCACACTCACCCTCGTCGCCAAGGAACTCGGTGTTCGCCAGCCCGCGCTCTACCGGCACGTCGAGAGCTACCAGGATCTGATCCGCTCGTTGAGCCTGCGCGGGCGCACGCTGCTCGCGGAGTCCATGGCCAGCGCGGCAATCGGCGTGGCGGGCGATGACGCCGTGGCTGCCGTCGGGCACGCATGGCGTCGAGTCGCACAGGAACGGCCTGGTCTGTACGCCGCGACTGACCGGCACCCATGTACCAACGATCCCGAACTCGAAGCCGCCGTCGAGCGGATCGTCGAGGTCATCGCGATGTCACTCGCGAGCTTCGACCTCGACCCGGAGAACCGAGTCCACGCGGCACGAACTCTGCGGTCCGCATTTCACGGGTTCTCGCACATCGAGATGTGCGACGGGCATCCACATCAGACCGACGTTGACGACACGTTCGACCACATGCTCGAGCTGCTCTGTGCCGGAATTCGCCACCAGCAACGCCACGCCTGACGCTCCGTTCTCGTGCCGGCCGGCATTCGGATAGCCTCCCTCACACATTTGTTATAGAGTCTCACCTGAAGGTGTCGGCCGACACACATCCCGCATCACCCTGCAACGGAGAGCGCCATGACTCGAATGACCCCCAGTGAAGCCTTCGTCGAAACCATGGTCGCCAATGGCGTCACAACCACATTCGGCATCATGGGTTCTGCATTCATGGACGCAATGGACATCTTCGCCCCTGCCGGCATCCGCCTCGTCCCAGTCGTCCACGAGCAGGGCGCAGCTCACATGGCCGATGGCTACGCGCGAGTGTCGGGCAAGCACGGCGTCGTCATTGGCCAGAACGGGCCAGGCATCTCGAATTGCGTCACCGCCATCGCCGCTGCGTTCTGGGCGCACTCCCCCGTCGTCATCGTGACCCCCGAGACCGGCACGATGGGCATCGGCCTCGGTGGCTTCCAGGAAGCCAACCAGCTCCCGATGTTCGAGGAATTCACCAAGTACCAGGGCCATATCAACAACGAGAACCGGATGGCCGAGATCACGGCACGGTGCTTCGATCGGGCGCAGTCCGAAATGGGCCCGACGCAGCTCAACATCCCACGCGACCGGTTCTATGGCGACATCGATGTCGAGATTTCTGAGCCCATGGTGCTCGACCGCGGCGCAGGTGGCGAACGTTCACTCGACGAAGCTGCCGAGCTCCTCGCCAACGCATCATTCCCGGTTCTGCTGTCCGGCGGTGGTGTCGTGCAGGGCGACGCAATGGCCGAATGTATTGCATTGGCCGAGCGGCTCAATTGCCCCGTCGTCAACAGCTACCTACATAACGACTCGTTCCCCAAGAGCCACGCCCAGTGGTGCGGGCCGCTCGGCTACCAGGGATCGAAGGCTGCCATGAAGCTCATTGCCAAGGCCGACGTGGTTGTGGCACTCGGATCCCGCCTCGGGCCGTTCGGCACCTTGCCACAGCACGGACTCGACTACTGGCCGAAGGACGCGAAGATCATCCAGGTCGACGCCGACAACAAGATGCTCGGTCTCGTGAAGAAGATCTCTGTCGGCATCCACGGCGACGCCGGCGCGGCCGCAACCGCCTTGGTCAAGCGACTCGACGGTCGCACGCTTGCCTGCGACGGCACTGTCGACGAGCGCACCGCCACGATGAAGGCCGAGCAGGACGCCTGGGAAACCGAACTCGACGAGTGGACACACGAGAAGGACGATTTCAGCATCGACATGATCGCCGAGGCGGAAGCCGAGCGTGAGCAGGACGGCTCAAACTGGCTGCATCCTCGCCAGGTGCTCCGCGAACTCGAGAAGGCAATGCCGGCTCGTGCAATGGTGTCGACCGACATCGGCAACATCAACTCGGTTGCCAACAGCTACCTGCGGTTCGACGAGCCGCGTTCGTTCTTCGCTCCGATGAGTTGGGGCAACTGCGGCTACGCACTCCCGACCATCATCGGCGCCAAGGCCGCTGCTCCCGACCGCCCTGCGATCGCCTACGCAGGTGACGGCGCATGGGCGATGAGCCTGAGCGAACTGATGACGGCGGTGCGCCACGACATCCCCGTCACCGCAGTGGTCTTCCACAATCGCCAGTGGGGTGCTGAGAAGAAGAACCAGGTCGACTTCTACGGTCGCCGCTTTGTCGCCGGCGAGCTCGAAGGCGGCGAGAACTACTCCGACATCGCCCGGGCCATGGGCGCCGAGGCGATCCGCGTCGACAAGATCGACAACGTCGGAGCTGCGCTCACCGATGCGGTGCGAGCCCAGTTGGAAGACGGCAAGACCACCGTCATCGAGATCATGTGCACGAAGGAACTGGGTGATCCGTTCCGCAAGGATGCGCTCTCCACTCCCGTGCGTCATCTCGACAAGTACAAGGACTACGTCTGAACGTCACATCGGGGTCGGGGCCCTTCGTGACGCTGCTGTCACATCGGGGTCGGGGCCCTGTGTGACTCTTCGTAGGATCTGCCGATGATCGAACCCACCGAACCGGTCGACGTGGAAGCCACGTTCGGGTTCGCCTCCGATCTCAAAGTGTTCGCGTTCAGCGACAGCGATGAGCATGTTCCGGAGATCGATCCGGCATATCGGTTCGATCCCG